>JACNHM010000254.1 GCA_014383605.1 Chloroflexota bacterium | reverse complement strand
ACCGGGCGCCCGCTGACGGCCTAACTGCCGAAGGACTTCCGCCGAGGTGTACTAGTCTGTTGCGCTCCCTCGAACTCTCGAACCTCTGAAGCTTACGGAAAAGCGTGAGGTCTTGCTCATTATTCAGGTTCCTCGCCCAACTCACCCCCTGTCATCCGTCCTCTGCGTCAGGTAGACGCCGAGCAGCACCAGCGCCGCGCCGGCGGTTCCGGCCGGCGGCATCGTCTCGCCCAGGATGACGACGGCCAGCAGGGTGGAGATGACGGGGATGAGCAGCAGGAAGGTTCCTGCCCGCGCGGCATCTTTCCACACGGAGGAGGCAACGGCGTGACGCTGACTGCTCCCACGGATTGGCTGCGCGGGTCAGGAAATCAGCGCGAACCGGGCAGGTGAACGCTTACCTTATGATCATCACTGGAGGGGCCTCGAAGTGTGAACAAGAGGGCCATAACTTTGTCGCTAGCGCAGACGCGCAGCGCTGTTGGGAGGAGGATAACATGCTTGAGCAAGTACATCAGCACATCGTCAGTGAGTTGCAGCAAAGCGCCCGCACTGATACCATCTTTGTCGTCACCGCCGTGGTCTTCAACCTCGTCGTTCTGGGGATCAACAGTGCTGTAGCAGCCGCGGCATCTGGCGGTAGAGACGTGTCGGCTGACGCTATTCTGGGGGTGCTCATTGTGATGAACCTCTTGATCAACAGCATCGCTGTCGTTGCGCTATACCTTGGACGGGCAACGCGTGGCAAGCTGCTCAAAGGGCTCCTGACCATGTACGGCGACAAAGGTGTCGCGCAATACTATGACGAGTCTCTGCTGGTGAACTATGGTCGGCGGTATATGCTCTTCATTGGCGTGATCCTCTGTCTCGCGGTCACCAGCATTGTGGTTCCACTCGTCATCCGCATTCTGTAGGGAGACACCACGGCGCGACGCTCTTTCCCTGTTGACGGTCGTCGCCGCTCAATCACGCTCAGCGGGGCGCGCCTCTGCCCTGCGCAACTCTTGACGAGTCGGGGCAAATGTGCTAGAATGACGTCGAGATAACAGAGAGGATCGCCGAGACCATTCGGCAATCCTTGTGCCAACTCCTCACGCCCAGGAGATGGCAAGGGTATACTACATCAGCGCCGCTTCCTGGGCAAGCAGGGGGCGGCGTTTTGCATTCAGTCCGCTGCCAACCGCCGGGTATCCCAGAGAGCCGTCACACAAAGCAAGTCACGGGGTGTCATAGCACCGAAGGGAGGGATTGACATGGCCACCTATTTCATGTTCGGCAAGTATTCGATGGACGCCGTGGGCAAGATCAGCGCCGGACGGACGGAGAAAGGCGCTGCCATCATCGGCGACTGCGGTGGGGAGGCTAAGGCCGCATACGTTCTGCTCGGCGACGTTGATCTGGTGCTCATCGCCGACTTCCCCAGCACGGAGGCGGCGATGAAGGCCTCCGTCGCTCTGTCCAAGGAGATGGGCATAGGGTTCACGACAGCGCCCGCTATCAGCGTGGAGGAGTTCGACAAGCTTATTCCAGGGGGATAAGACTGGCCCGGCGCGAGCCCATCATGTCCTCGGATCTGATGGAGGAGACGTCCAGGCAGCGGGCGGCAGCGGACAGGACAGACAGGCTCTCTGGGATTTTCCATCCCGCACGGTACGTCTCGCAGCCCAGCGCATCCGATGCACTGCAAACCGCTCAGCGCCTCTTGACCTGGGAGTAGTACCATGTTTGGCTTAGACAAGTCTCCTGGCTCTTGGCCTGGTTCCCCCCCGTCATCCGTTGTCCGTCCTCTGCGTCAGGCAGACACCGAGCAGCACCCGCCCCGCGCCTACGACGGCTTGGCCACGGCCTGAACGCTTGCCGCCATCCGCGCCATCGGCTCCATCCGCTGACTGTTGCGTCAGGCAGACGCCGGGCAGCACCAGCCTCGTGCCTACGCTGGCAGGTGTAAACCTGTCCAGAGTTTGTCAAAGGGTCATGGTCGTCAACTTTGGCTGTATTTGCCACAGAGAGGGGGTTATCATGACCTTTGTATGTGAAGGACTTATCACATATTTGAAAACATCTCGCCCACACCGTGTGCGATTCGGGCTTCGGAACCGCCCTTTCGTGAGCGATACAAGCCCAGTTTCAGGCCTACATAGCCACTGTCATGGGCGTTTTGCTGCCTTGAGATTTCAATTCTTCGATTTCTCCGAAGTTGGTCAAAGGTCATGTTATGGTACAATCCCACACGTGATTGAGTTGACTTGGCAGGCAATTGTCCCAGAGGTGAAACGATGACTACTCCAGTGAGTCTGCAGATTGCGGAGTATGAGCAAGTGCTTATCAGCGCCGTGCGCACGTTGCGCGCTGACCGTGCCGCCCAATTGGCAGATTTTGCGCGTTTTCTTGCGGCCCAGGCTTTGGCCGAGGAAATCGTACGTGAGGAAAATGCCGCTGAAGTTGAGGCGGACGAAGCACGGTGGGATGAATTACTCGCAACGGAGGAAGCACAAGCAGTTTTGGAGAAGCTGGCCGATGAGGCGCTGGCAGAGCATCGAGCGGGGCGGACGAGACCGATGATCTTCACTGAAGATGGGCGGATCGCCTTGGGATGAAGTCAAGCACCACTTCGCAGTTTTGGAAGCTCTACGACAACTTGGCGCCGGCCTGAACGCTTGTCGCCATCCGCCCCATCGTCTCAATCGGCTGACCGCTGCGTCAGATAGACGCCGAGCAGCACCAGCGCCGCGCCGGCGGCGCCGGCCGGCGGCATCGTCTCCCCCAGGACGGCGACGGCCAGCAGCGTGGAGACGACGGGGATCAGCAGCAGGAAGGTGCCCGCCCGCGCCGCGTCCACCTGCTGCAGAATGCGCCACCACCACAGGTTGGCCAGCGCGCTGGAACCCAGCCCCAGCGTCAGCATTGCCCCCCACACCGCCGCCGAACGCGGCAGCGCCAACCCTTCCCACACCGCCCAGGGCAGCAGGAACAGCGTGCCGAACCCCGCCGCCAGCCCCGTGACCACCGCCGGCGGATAGCGGGCCACGATCCCTTTGCCGTAGACGGTGTAGATGGCCGCCCACAGCGCCGCCAGCAGCGTCAGCCCGTCCCCCAGCAGATGCACCCGTCCCAGGCCGACCGTGCCGTTGGGCCAGCTCACCAGCGTGGCCCCGGCGAAGGAAAGCGCGATGCCTACGATAGCCCACCGCCCCAGCCGCTCCTTCAGCCACAGCACACCCAGCACGGCGATGAAGATGGTGCAGAAATTGATCAGCAGGCCCACGTTGACGGCGGTGGTGAAGCGCAGCGCGGCGTTCTGGAAAGCGTAGAAGGCGGTGATGCCCACGAGACCCAGCAGGGCGAAGGGGAAGAAGTCCTGCCGCAGCGCCCGCCGCAGGGTGGGCAGCTCTCCTTGCAGGGGCAGGACGATGGCGAAGGCCAGCGTGGCGATCAGCCAGCGGTAAAGGGCGATGGTCAGAGGGCCCAGCTCGGCCAGGGCCATCTTGGTCAGCACGAAGCTGGAGCCCCAAAGGAAGGTGACGAGCAGGGCCAGCAGGAGGGTGCGGGTGCGGCGCATGCGGTGCTTCCGTCAGGCGGCGACCCGCTCGCCGTGCAGCTTGAGCGAGACCACCTGGGAGACGCTGTCCGCTCCCATGGAGACGCCGTAGATGGTGTCGGCGGCCTCGATGGTGCCGCGGTTGTGCGTGATGACCACGAATTGCGTGGTCTCCGCCAGTTCCTTGAGCAGCGTGCGGAAGCGGCCCACGTTGGCTTCGTCCAGCATGGCGTCCACCTCGTCCAGCACGCAGAAGGGCGTGGGGCTGACCTTGAGAATGGCAAAGATGAGGGCGATGGCCGTCAGCGAGCGCTCGCCGCCGGAGAGCAGGGCCAGGCTCTGCGCCCGCCTGCCCGGCGGGCGGGCCACGATCTCCACACCAGTGCGCGTCAGATCCTCGGGATCGGTCAGCTCCAGCCGCGCCGTGCCGCCCCCGAAGAGGGTGGTGAAGTACGCCTTGAACTGCTCGGCGATGGCCACGAAGGTGCGCTCGAACTCTTGCTCCATCAACCGATCCAGCTCGGCGATCACTTCGCCTAGCGATTCCGCCCCCTGTTCCAAATCGGCGGATTGTGTTGTGAGGAAGCGGTGCCGCTCCAGCGCGGTCTCGTATTCGGCGGGGGCGTCGGGGTTCACGCTGCCCAGCCGGCGCAGTTGCCCCCGCAAGCGGCGGATGTCCCCGTCCACGCCCTGGGGCAACTCTTGCACCAGGGGCAGTTTCTCCGTGGGCAATTGGAGAGGGAGAGGCGGCTGCAGGAAGGTGAGGCTTTCGCTGCCTGCCACTTCCACCGGTCCCAGGTCGCTCTCGATTTCCCGGTGCAGAGCTTCCAGCTCATCCTGGCGCCGCTGCACCGTCAACAGGGCCTGATTCGCCCGCGCCTCTTCTTGCCGCAGCCGCATCTGCAGGGTCCGCTCTTGGCTTTCCAGTCCGGCTTGTTCCTCGCCCCATTGCTCCAGTGCGGCTTCGGCCGGTTCGATGCGCGCCGCCATCTCCTGCACCTGAGCCGTCAACCTCTCGGCGTCGGCGAGTTGGGCGGTGATCTGGGCCTTCAGCGCCGTCTGTTGGTCGGACAGCGCCGCCGCCTGCGCGGCGCGGGCCTGGATCTGCTCGGCGATCTGGGTCAGCGTTTCCTGTTGTCCCGCCAGCACCGCCTTCAGCCCCTCTCGTTGGCCTTCGTGTAGTGAGAGATCGGCTTGCAAGGCGGCCAACTCCGTCTGCTGCGCCGTGGCGTCCAGCGCCGCCAGGGCTTGCTGCGCCTCGGCCAACTCTGCGCGGTGCTCTTCCTCTTGCTTCAGCACAAGCTCCCTGCCGGCGGCCAGTGTAACCGTTTTTTCGTGTAGTCGTGCCAGCTCCGCCGCCGCCTGGGCCGCCAGGTTACGATGCCAGGTGGCCCGCTGCCGGGCCAGATCCAGCGGACGTTGCGTCTCTGCTTGCGCGGCTCTCGCCGTCTCCAGGGCCGTGGCCCCTGCCCGGATGCCGGCGTCGGTTTCCTGGAGGGCCGTCTGGCAGCTTGCCGTTTCACCTTCAGCCTGTTCCAGCGCCGCCTGGGCCTGTTCGACCGCTCGCGCCGCCGCCTGCACGCGCGCCGGCAGTTCTCGCCGCTCCCGCTCGCGGGCCAGCACACTACCTGTACCCCCGCTGCCGCCGCTGATGCGCCCGTCGCCGTGCACGATCTCGCCGCCCAGGGTGACGATCTGCCACGGGGCGGCGCTGGCCTCCAATTGCCCGAACACTCGCTGGGCCGTGGGCAGGTCTTCGACGATGAGGGTGCGCCCCAGCAGCAGTTGCACGGCCGGCCGCAAGCGCTCGTCGGCCTCCACCAGGTCGCTGGCCCGCCCCAGCATACCGCGCCCCTGGGGAGGGGTGATAGCCTCTGGCGGACGCAGGCTGTCCAGGGGCAGGAAGGTGGCGCGACCGGCCCCCTCCCGTTGCAGCCAGCCGATGGCCGCTGCGGCGTCGGCCCAGCGTTCGACCACCAGGTCTTGCAGCCGGCTGCCCAGCGCCGCTTCCACGGCCCGCTCCAGCCGCGCCGGTACCCGCAGACACTCGGCCACGGGGCCGACAATGCCTATCTTCTTAACACCCTGGGGTAGGGGCAGGCCTTGCGCCTGCCCAGCCTGCAGCAGAGCGCGCACGCCAGCAGCGTAGCCTTCGCCCTCCTCTTGCAACCGCGTCAGCAGGTCCAAGCGGTCTTGCAGCCGGACGTGTGCCCGCTCGGCGGCGGCCAGTCGCTCTCTGGCTTCGGCCTGTTCCCTTTCAGCTGCCGCCAGCGCCGCCCCTTGCTGCTGTCGCCGGGCCTCCAGTTCCCTGACCTCTTCCTGCCGGGCGGCGATGCTCTGGGCGATGGTCGTCAGCTCCGCCGTCCAGCGTTCGGTCTCGCCCTGGGCGGCGGCGTAGGCCTCTGCGTGGCTGGTTTTTTCCTCTGCCACCTGCTGCCGGCGGGCTTCCAGTTGTTGACGCTGCTGTTCCCCCTCCGCCAGGCGGGCCACCAGGTCGAGGACGGCTTGCTGCCGCCGTTCCACCGCCGCTTGCTGTTGCCGGAAGGCGACCTGTTGGGCCTCGAAACGCGCCTGCGCTTCCGCCACCTGCGCCGCCTGCGCCTGCCAGCGGGCGACGACGTCAGCCAGCTCTGCTTCCGTGGCCGTCACCCGTTCGGCTTGCGCCTCCTGGCGCGCCTGCAGCCCGGCCAGTTCCCGTTCCATCTCGTCCAACCGTTGCTCCAGCAGCCGCCGCCGCTCCTGGCGCACGGCCAGTTCCCGCTGCACGGTCTCCGCCTGGCGGTGCAGTTCCCCGCTCTGCCGGTGCCACTGGCTCAGCTCCCGCCGCAGGGCGGCCTGCCGCTCCTGCAAGGCGCTAATCTGCGCTTCCGCCGCCGTGGCTTGCGCCTGTTGTTTGTCCACCGCTTGTTGAGCCCGTGCCTGCCTGGCTTGTGCTTCTTCCAGAGCTTGCAGCGCCCGCTGCCAGCGGTAGCCGTGCCAGACGCGCAGCAGCGCCTGCAGGTCGGCCTGCACCTGGGCGAACTCCCGCGCCCGCTGGGCCTGCGTCTCCAGCCGGCGCAGGCGAGGGGAGATCTCGTTGATGATGTCGTGCACGCGCAGGAGGTTGGCCTGGGTCTCCTCCAGCTTCCTGACCGCTTCCTGCCGCTTGTCCTTGACGGCGGCGATGCCGGCGGCCTCTTCGAAGAGGGTGCGGCGCTCCTCCGGCCGCAGGCTGAGCGCCGTGTCCACCAGTCCCTGGCCGATGACCGTGTAGGTGCGCCGGCTCAGGCCGGTGGGCGCCAGCAGCTCCAGGATGTCCCGCAGCCGCACGCGGGTGTTGTTGAGCAGGTACTCGTTCTCGCCCGAGCGGTAGGCGCGGCGGGCCACGGCCACTTCCCCGAACTCCGTGGGCAGCCAGCCGCTGGAATTGTCCATGGTCAGCGTGACCGCGGCCATGCCCAAACGGGCGCGCTGCTCGGAGCCGTGGAAAATCATGTCCGCCGTCAGCCGCCCGCGCAGGGAGCGGAAGCTCTGCTCGCCCAGCGCCCAGCGGATGGCGTCGGCGATGTTGGACTTGCCGGAGCCGTTGGGCCCGACGATGGCCGTGATCCCCTCGTCGAAGAGGAATTCGGTTTTGGCAGCAAAGGTCTTGTAGCCTTGCAGTTCCAGGTGTTTCAGCTTGGGCATGGCTCTGATTCGAGATGGCTCTGGGAAGGTCTGGAGTGGCTTATCCCCAGGTCAGGGATCAGTGAATCGGTGATCAGTGATCAGGTGAGCAGGAGCACCCTGATCCCCGATCACTGAGACCTGATCACTGGCTGGTGCAGGTGTTTGCCCAGGAGAGTGCACAATGGTCCGAAGTGTCGCCGGTTGGTCGTGTAAAGCGCTGCGTCGGAAGGGATTTCCAGGGCGATGATCAGGTCGCCCAGGTACCAGGTGCAGTTGCGGCCCCTGGCCAGGTCGGGTGCGTCCACGAGCTGTGCGGCCAGGTCGCCCATGCGGGCCAGTGCCCGATCCGAATGCTCGTACAAGCCATCGGCGACGAGGCGCAATTCGGGCCGCCACGAGCGCAGCCGCTCGCTCAGATCGCATTCCTCAACCCGGCGGGTGCATTGGCTGCGCAGGTAATGGAGTTCGCCCAACTGCTGCGGGCGCTCCCGCGCCAGGCCGCAGGCGGTGGTGTCCAGCAGTTCGTCAATGGAGTTCATGAAACGGCTCACCAACTGGAAGGTGATGTAGTCATCCAGCTTCTCCAGGATGTCCTGTCGGCTGAAGCGTCCCTCGCGGTACACGTTGGCCCACAGCAGCAACGCGCGCTTGGACACCCGCTGACTGTGCTGGCGAGCGATGGCCGTCATCACGTCGTCCAGATGCTCGTGCTCCAAGGTCAGTGTGTGCAGCAGTGTAACATCGCGCGCCAGCGTGCGCAGATACTCGCCCAGGACGTAGGTCGAAGTGATCAGCTTAAAGCCCGCCAACTGGTGATGCAATTCAGCCTGGCGCGCCCGGCTGCCGACAACTCGCTCGATCTGGATGGTGCTGTCGAGAAAGAGCGCGGCTCTCTCCGGCGTCACAGCTTCTCCTCAAAGGGTCTCTCGTACAGGGAGACCAGATCTCCCTCGACGGGGAACACGGCATTGAGCCCCACATTCAGCAATCGCAGATCGGCCTCAGCTACCTCTTCGATGCTGAGGTCGGGCTTGAGCAGCAAAGGCAAAACCTCAGCCAGCCTATCCAGTTGGCTTATATTCGGTTGTTCCCCTCCCTCGCGCAAGTTGAGGATGGCGTTATGCACAACTGTGGCCAGAGAGCGCGCCGGTCGGTTGATGGACCTGCCTATAAGCCACATATCCCGGGCTTGTTGCTCGAAGCTTCCCAGGAAGAGTTGGAGCGCTACACTGTCCGGGGCCTCTCTAGTGCTCTCAATGAGGTGGAGCGCTTCCTCTACCCGGCGTTGGAGCAAGGCGCGCGCGGACTCGACGTGGATTCGCTGCCGCTCTTGGAACGTTTCGTAATCGAGGACAACGACCTTAGGCTGATTGCGTCTGGTGATGATCACCGGCTTTTCGCTGCTGGCCACCTGCCGCACCAGGGCCGGGAAATTGTCCCGAGCCTGGGTAACGCTCATGGTACGATGCATTATTGTCACCTCCCCAGTTCTGCCCATGTAGTTGGGCAGCAGCATTTTACCATAGGCGCTGCGGGTTGTCAAGCGGTGGGCCTTCAGCGCCAAGATAGCGGCCCATGTCTGCCATGATGCTGACGGTCACGGCAACGGATGGGGAGATAAACGGATCGAGACAGGACACCGCCGAATCCGTTCTATTCCCAATCCGCTGTCGTCCCCTCACGGCCACCAGCGGCCCACGTCCTGGATGGCGTGGAAGGTCTCCGCCACCGCCTCCGCCCCGCCCAGGGCGGCGATGGCAATCGCCAAAGTGCGCAGGTTCGAAAGTATCTAAAGCTGGGGGCGGCCAGTCAAGGCTTGCTGGAAGATCAGCCGGTCTGGACGAACGATATGCGTTTGGGTGACAGCAGGCATCATTCGAACCTGATATCATCCAGGTAGATCGTGGCACCATCTGGATTGCTCGGCTTGTTGGTCACCCAGACGAAGCCCCCAATGATGTGGCTCAGGTCCCTACCGCTCAGGTCAAGGGTGTACGGTGTCCACATGCTTGTCAAGACGATAGGCCCCGTGGAAAGCGCTGGCTGTAGAGAGTCCTGATAGGTGCCTTTCAGTCCTCCCACTTTGAACTCCGCTTTCTCTCCACCATTCTCTCCCCTTGCCCAGAAGGTCAACTTTGCTGCGCAGGATAGATTGAATCCGCCGTCTATGTTCCCCCACTCAGCCTGAGAGGGATCCCACCAGTAGATACCAGCCCATTGATTCGTGCCCTTGGGCGTGTAGGTGATCCGGATGACGCTTGGCCTGGAAGGATCAGGGTCGAGTTTGAAGTTGTCGTCAAATCCTATGTCGGCGAAATCTCCCATCCATCCTCTGGGTACATAG
>JACNHM010000388.1 GCA_014383605.1 Chloroflexota bacterium | reverse complement strand
AGATCCAAGTTTGCTCCTGCCGGACTGCCAAGTCCGGCAGAAAGGCGGTGGACTGCCAAGTCCACCGCGAGCTTTTTGGATCTACTGAGACACGTCGTCTAATGGACCAGCCACACGAAGACCATCGCTGCCACGGTCACCACCAGCAGGGCGATGCTCAGGCCATCCCGCCAGGAGGCGCGGACCTCCCGCAGGAAGGTACGCCGCGCAGTCTTGCCAAAGCAGCGGCCCTCCATCGAAACGGCCAGGACGTCAACCTTGCCCAACGCCGAGACCAGCAAGGGCAGGAAGAACTGCCGGCCCAGGGTCAAGAAGCGGCGAGGGCTGCGGATATCGTACTGCACACCGCGCGCCAGCTGAGCATGGTAGACGATCTGGCCCTCCTGCTCGAAGGTGGGCACCAGGCGCAGGGCCGTGATCAGAGCAAAGCCGTAGCGGTAGGGCAGACCGGCTTGCATCAGCCCGTAGGCCAGGTCGTTGGGCTCCGTGGTCAGCACAAACAGATAGCTCATCAGGGTCACGCTCAGAAAGCGGGCGGCCACATAGATCGCGGACCGCAACCCGCCGACAGTCACCGTCAGCGGGCCGAGTTCGAGCAGGGCGGTGCCACCACGCACGAAGACCATCTGCAGGAATCCCAGGAGCAGGGCGGTCGTGATGAACAATCGCGTCCCTCGCACACGTCCCAGGCGCACACCGGCCAGGGGAAAGCACAGGAGGAGCAGGATCACCACGGCCCCTACGGCCCACGCACTGCGAACGGCGAAGACAAGAATCGTCCCCCAGAGCAACCAGGCCACCTTCACCAGGGGATGCAGGCGATGGAAGAAGGAGTCGCCGGGATGGTAGGCGATCCGGGCTCTGGGACGCACGCCGTACCTAGGGGACATAGGCCGTCCGTCCCAGGGAGGCCAGTTGTGCGAAGCCTTCCTCCGTCGGCGCGTCCACGACGATCTGGCCACTATCGAAGAAGAGCAGCCGATTGGCATAGCGGCCGGTCAGTTCGGGTGCATGGTTGACCAGAATCACTGCGGCGCCCCTTGCGGTGCACCCGCGCAGCAGGTCCAGCAGGAACGCCGCGTTGGCCGGGTCCTGGCCGATGAGCATCTCGTCCAACAGGATGACCCTCGGATCGTACGACAGCACCGAGACCAGATTCAGACGGCGCTTCTGCCCGTAGCTCAGCCGGTAGGGATGCTCATCCAGGCGATCGCCGAGATCGCAGCGGGCCAAAAGCTCCCGGACGCGTGCCATCTGTGCCTCGTCGAGAGCGCCGCGACCCGCCAGTTGGCGCAGGGCAAACACCGCTTCTTCCCACACGCTGTCGGCGAACAACTGATGATCGGGGTTCTGGAAGACATAGCCAACCTGCCGGGCCAGGCGGGAGACGGGCACGCGGCGGGTGTCCTGGCCCATGACCAAGACCCTGCCACCGCTGGGTTTGAGCAGCCCCAACAGGCACTGGAGAAAGGTGGTCTTGCCCGAACCGTTGTCGCCCATGACGGACACGAAGTCGCCGGCGTGCACGCTCAGCGAGATGCCGTCCAAGACCGCGCGCTCGTCGTACCCGGCGTGGAGATCCTCGACGATGATGAGGGGATCGTTCCTGGGCCAGCCAGGGATGGCCGGACGGTCCGCTGCTGACTCGGGCGCCCGAGCAGGAATGGCGGCAGGCCCGTGGTGGGCGGTGTCCAGCATCGGGCCATCGTAGACGATGCGACCATCGTCCATAGAGACCAGCCGGGGATGGAAGCGCCGCAGGTAATCCAGCTTGTGCTCAATGACGATGATGGTCATGCCGGCCTTGGCCCGGATGTGCTCGATGACCTGGAACATCTCCAACGTGGCGGTAGGGTCCAGGTTGGACGTGGGCTCGTCGAGAATGAGCACTTGGGGCTTGGTCGCCATCATGGCGGCGATGGCCACCTTCTGTTTCTCGCCGCCCGAAAGCGTCGCCAGCGACCGCTCTTCCAGGTGCTCGGCGCCGACAATGCTCAACGCCCAGGTCAAACGATCGCCAATCTCGTCGCGAGGCAGGCAGCGGTTCTCCAGACCAAAGGCCACCTCGTCGCGCACAGTGAGGGTGCAGAATTGGGCCTCGGGGTTCTGTTGCACGAGCCCGACGGCCTCAGCTATGTCGTAAACAGGCCTCTGACGCACATCCATCCCGGCCACTGTGACGGTGCCGCGCGCGTCGACATCGTATTGGCGGAACAGATAGCCGCCGATGGCCAGCGCCAGGACGGACTTGCCGCAGCCCGACGGCCCGGTGACGAGCAGGAACTCCCCCGGCTCAACCACCAGCGTCACATCGTGCAGCGTTTCGCGGTCGCTATCCCGGAAGCGGAAGCCAAAGCCCTCAATGGCGATCACGTTCGACCTCAACGCACTTCGATGCCGACCACGTGCGCGGCGAGCACCTGGCCGTCCATGCGGGCGACGGCGAAGGTGACGTCCGCCGGGCCAATGACGGTGAAGACGCGCAGGTCGTCGTCGCCCAGCACATCGGCGAGGGGCAACGAGATCGGCTCTCCGGCGGCGTGCAGCAGGACGGTGGTGGCATCGTCGTGCGGTTGCAGCCTCTGCAGCACACTGCCCAGGGGGACGCCCTGCACCTTCACGGGCCCCTCACCCAGGTCCAGCCGCGTGCTGTCCATCTCGGTTTGCCATTCCCCAGGGTCGTAGGCCCCCGGACGGGCCAATGCGCCACTCACATCCAGCGACGCGGCGCCCACCACCGCCAACTCACTGACGCCGCGCACCCAGGCCTTGCTGTTGACCGCCCCCACGACACTGTATGATGCCTCAGTCCCTTCACCCTGGGGGGCCAGCAGCAAGCTCTCGTTGCTGCGCAGCTCATCCATGCTCACGAAGAAGGCGTAGCCATCAGAGGCGCGGATCAGCAGCAGCGCGGCGCCAGGAGCCGGCCGGGCCAGGGCGACGAGCTCGCGCAGCGGCACTCCGGTGTAGCGGCTGGTCACATCGCTCAGGGTGCCTTCGGCGGTGACCTGGGAGATGTCACCATGCTCCCGAGGATAGTCGTAGGGGGCCTCCACCGCGCCGCCAATGTGCACCGTGGGCGGTCCTCGCAACGCCTGGCGCAGGTAGACTGTCAGCGCGCCGGCGAGCAGCGCAGCGCCCGCCAGAGCGATCAGATAGACCTTGCGGCTCACCGCGGCGGCGGGCCTATCCTTGACCACACCGGCGCGACGCAAGGCGCTGACCAGCGCGCGGCTCAGCACGCCGCCGAACACTACCCCGGACAGTAAGGCCACGCCCGCCACCAGAAGCAGGGCCCAATAGGCCAGCGTGTCGGCCGGTACGGCTGCGAAGAGCTGGAAGACGAACACATTGGATGCCGCGGACAGCCCTCCCGCCAGACAGTAGGCCAACGGAGAATCCTTGTCCCGGAAGGGAAGGAAGCCCAGGTCCACGAGCAGGCCGGCGATGATGTCGACCAGCACGACCAGCAGGCCATGCGTGTTGCCGGTGAGCAACTCGACGCTGCCCTTGAGTATGCCGGTGACGGTGCCAGCGCCTTGCTTGCGGGTCAGCCCTACGGCCAGGGTCAGCCAGAGGACGTGCAGGCCCGCAGCCCACTGCGTCGTCCCGGCAAAACCCAGGATGGACTGGAAGAAGTCACCGATGGCGTTGACGTAGGTGCCGGCGACACCCCCCAGAGCAGCCAGGGCGGCCATCATCAGCAGGTCGCGTGTGGTGAAGTGGATGCGGCGTTCCCTCATCAGGATTCCTCTCGCCTGGTGCTGAGTCAGATGGACACGAAAAAGCGGCGTCCCCCACCTGGAGGCGCCGCTTCTGGCCACATCTCACACACGGACAACAGAAACGGCGTCTGATGGAGACGCCGCGCCCATTGATCCCAACGGCGCATCTCCTTTCCAAAGATGGGAGGCATAGCCGTTTCCAGCTACACCCTGTCGTCCTCGGTCCGTAGGCCGGACTGGCCCTTAGGCGCCGAGGATCGGAAATGCTACGAGTCGATTGTTCAGAGAACTGTGCCCATTCTATCACAGAGCGGGCAAAGTGTCAAAACGCCACCGGCAAGGTAGTAGTCCGTCACGTTGATTCCGATACGTGGGGTGATGCGCCGGACTCTCGAACTTGTTCGGGGCGTGGCTGCGCAGCCCCAACAAGCTGGGGACTCCGTCATCCTGTGCCTCATGTCAAAATCACCTTGATGAAGTGGTAGCAGTTCTCGATTTGAGAGCCATCTGGCGCATCTGGCTTCGATTCCCCGACGGACAAGGAGCTCATGGGGCAATAGCTTGACAGTCCGGTGATGCTGTGACATGCTTCTGCCCCGAGGACCGCCATATTGAGAATTGCTGTTGCCCTATGACAAATTTGACAAAGGTCAAAATCAGTGATATAATATCCATCAATGTTACTGGCATATGTTCGAGCGGTCCCCAACGTTGCCAGAACGTGATCATGACCGCCAGACGGTGCGTGAGACACTCGCTGAACTTCCTCGTCTCAACTGACCTTGAAAGGGGGTGATAATGCCCAATAAGGACAGTGCTGTAAGCCTCTCGTTGAGATTCCCAAACTAAACCAACTGCAACACTAAGGAGGAAAACGCAATGAAATCCAAACTGTGGACGATTCTGGCTTTGCTTGTGGTCGCCAGCATGTTCATCGTTCAGTGTGCGCCTGTCCAGCCAACGCCCGCACTTCCCCCTCCTGCGGAGGAAGAGGTGAGCTGGTGGGCGAAAGCGGCGGAGCCCTACGCTGGCGTGACGATCAGGGGTATTTCGGAGAGCACGCCGCCGTCGAAGTACGTGAGCGACGTGTTGGCGAAGCAATTCGAGGAGGAGACGGGGATCAAGGTGGAGTTCGAGGTGACGTCCTGGGATCAGATGTACGACAAGGCGATCAAAGACATGGAGGCCGCCACGGGCATCTATGACTTCGTCTACGTCGAGCAGGACATCGTCTACTCCTACCTGGCCCGCGACTTCCTGGTCAACCTGACGCAGATGCTGAAGGACAACCCTGGGTTGGTGGCTGCCGAGTTCAATCTCGACGACTTCACCACCTTCATCGACTCCTTCAAGGATCCGGAGACAGGTGACGTGTACGGTGTGCCGATGGAGGCGTTCGTGAAGATCTACCTCTATCGGAAGGATCTGTTCGAGGATCCGGAGATTCAGGCGGCGTTCAAGGCGGAGTACGGGTACGATCTGGCGCCGGCGACGACGTTTGAGCAGTATGCCGACAACGCCAAGTTCTTCACTGCGTACGGTGAGGAGCAGGGTCTGGATCTGTGGGGCACGACGGTGCAGGGCGCATCGGGGCATGCGTCGTCGACGTATGAGTTCTTCGAGACGATAGCGCCCAGCTTTGGGCTGTACAACTGGGGCATCGATATGGAGAACTGGAAGGCGACGGTGGAGAACGGCGGCGGGATGAACAGCGACCTGGCGAAGGAGGCGTTGAGCTTCTGGCTGGGGATGCTGGAGTATGCGCCGCCGGAGGCGACGTCGAGCACCTGGGATGAGGTGGCGGCCAGCTTTGCGGCAGGACGAGCGGCGCAGGGCTGGGTGTATGGCGAGAATGCGTCGTGGATCGCTACCGACCCCGAGCGTTCGGCGGTGGTGGGCAATGTGGGTGTGGCCTTGCCGCCCACTGGTGAGGGCGTGATGGAGGCTGCGGAGGCTGGCCAGGGCTACATCGGGTACTACGACGGTGGGGCCTTTAGCGTCCCGCACTCCTCGAAGAACAAGGAGGCGACGCTGTTGTGGCTGCAGTACATCGGCCAGCCGGCGGTGCAGCCGGCGTGGGCGGTGGCTGGGGCGCGCATCGTGCACCAGGCGACCTTCGATGATCCGTTGGTGAAGGAGGCGGATGCGAAGGTGGACGGCTACTACACCTTGTTGGAGGAGAAGGGGCATCTCTTCGCCGGAGCGCCGCCGTTCCCGTTCCACAATGCGGTGCGCGCGGTGATGGATACGTTCATGTGGAAGGCCATCGCTGGTGAGCTGACGCCTGAGGACGCCCTCGACCAGATGGCCGCCGCCGTGGACGAGGAGCTGGCGCGCTTGGGCTATGGCCCCGGAGTGGCTGCGCCTGCGGCTGCGGCCCCGGAAGTGGGTTGGTGGGCGAAGGCGGCGGAGCCGTACGCTGGCGTGACGATCAGGGGTATTTCGGAGAGCACGCCGCCGTCGAAGTACGTGAGCGACGTGTTGGCGAAGCAATTCGAGGAGGAGACGGGGATCAAGGTGGAGTTCGAGGTGACGTCCTGGGATCAGATGTACGACAAGGCGATCAAAGACATGGAGGCCGCCACGGGCATCTATGACTTCGTCTACGTCGAGCAGGACATCGTCTACTCCTACCTGGCCCGCGACTTCCTGGTCAACCTGACGCAGATGCTGAAGGACAACCCTGGGTTGGTGGCTGCCGAGTTCAATCTCGACGACTTCACCACCTTCATCGACTCCTTCAAGGATCCGGAGACAGGTGACGTGTACGGTGTGCCGATGGAGGCGTTCGTGAAGATCTACCTCTATCGGAAGGATCTGTTCGAGGATCCGGAGATTCAGGCGGCGTTCAAGGCGGAGTACGGGTACGATCTGGCGCCGGCGACGACGTTTGAGCAGTATGCCGACAACGCCAAGTTCTTCACTGCGTACGGTGAGGAGCAGGGTCTGGATCTGTGGGGCACGACGGTGCAGGGCGCATCGGGGCATGCGTCGTCGACGTATGAGTTCTTCGAGACGATAGCGCCCAGCTTTGGGCTGTACAACTGGGGCATCGATATGGAGAACTGGAAGGCGACGGTGGAGAACGGCGGCGGGATGAACAGCGACCTGGCGAAGGAGGCGTTGAGCTTCTGGCTGGGGATGCTGGAGTATGCGCCGCCGGAGGCGACGTCGAGCACCTGGGATGAGGTGGCGGCCAGCTTTGCGGCAGGACGAGCGGCGCAGGGCTGGGTGTATGGCGAGAATGCGTCGTGGATCGCTACCGACCCCGAGCGTTCGGCGGTGGTGGGCAATGTGGGTGTGGCCTTGCCGCCCACTGGTGAGGGCGTGATGGAGGCTGCGGAGGCTGGCCAGGGCTACATCGGGTACTACGACGGTGGGGCCTTTAGCGTCCCGCACTCCTCGAAGAACAAGGAGGCGACGCTGTTGTGGCTGCAGTACATCGGCCAGCCGGCGGTGCAGCCGGCGTGGGCGGTGGCTGGGGCGCGCATCGTGCACCAGGCGACCTTCGATGATCCGTTGGTGAAGGAGGCGGATGCGAAGGTGGACGGCTACTACACCTTGTTGGAGGAGAAGGGGCATCTCTTCGCCGGAGCGCCGCCGTTCCCGTTCCACAATGCGGTGCGCGCGGTGATGGATACGTTCATGTGGAAGGCCATCGCTGGTGAGCTGACGCCTGAGGACGCCCTCGACCAGATGGCCGCCGCCGTGGACGAGGAGCTCGTCCGACTGGGTTACGGCCAGTAATAACAAACGTGGTATAGCCATATGAGGTCAAACCGTACAGGGTGGGGGCTGCTGGCCCCCACCCTGGTTATCCTAGGGATCACGGGGCTTTTGCCCTTCCTCTATGTCGTTTACATCGGTTTCTTCGACTGGAACGTCTTCTCGGCCAAAGTCGGGATGGTGTTCGCTGGCGCCAACAACTATCGCCGCTTGGTCTTCGACAAGGACTTCCTGACATCGCTCTGGCGTACCGTGCAGTTCACCCTCTGGGCGGTGGGTACCGAGTTGGTGCTGGGCTTCCTGCTGGCCCAGTTACTGACCAAGGACTTCCCCGGCAAGACCTTCTTCCGCACACTCCATGCCCTGCCGCTGATGGTTGCACCTATTGCAGTGGGCGCCACCTGGCGCTTGCTGACCATTCCTGGCTTCGGCCCAGTGCCGTACTACCTCGACAGGTGGTTCGATATCAACTACAACATCGGCCGTTTCGCCGACCATGCCTTTCTGACCACCGTCTTGATGGACATCTGGCACTGGACGCCTTTCGTCACGCTGACTATGTTGGCCGGGTTGTCGGCTCTGCCCAAAGAGCCCATGGAACAGGCCCTGGTGGATGGGGCCAACAGATGGCAGATCTTCCGCTATCTGACCATCCCCATGATGATGCCGGTCATTCTGACGACGCTCTTCATCCGCCTCATGGACGCGCTGCGCATCGTGGATGAGGTCTTCATGCTGACAGGGGGGGGGCCTGGAACGGCTACCCGCTACATGGGCATCCACATCTGGCGTATCGTTCTCCCCAAGACGGACTATGGCTATGGTTCCGCCATGTCCCTGCTATCTCTGTACTTCACCATTGTCCTCTGCTGGCTGCTCTTTGTGGCCATCACGCAGATGGGCCGGCAGAGCGAGTGAGGTGCCCTATGGCAAGATCACGCTTACGCAAGACTCTAGGCTGGATTGGCACGTACGCGATCTGGATTGTGGCGACGCTGATCATTCTGGTGCCGATCTACTGGTTGTTCGTCGTTTCCGCCCGCAGCCGGGTGGAACTCTTTGGCTCCCCCACGTTCATTCAAACCAGCTTCTATGTCAAGAACTACACCAGGACCCTGGGCAGTCCTACCTTGCAGCGCTACTTGACCAACTCGATCATCATCTCTACGTCCAATGGTCTGCTGGTGAGCTTTCTGGCGGTGACCGCTACCTATGCGCTCTCGCGCTGGCGGCTGCGCGGTGATGAGAGCATCTTCTTCTGGACCATCACCAACCGCATGGCGCCGCCTGCCGCCTTCATGCTACCGGTCTTCCTGCTCTTCACGCGAACGTTCAAGATCGGTGACTGGTCCCTGTTTGATACTCGCATCGGCTTGATCCTGTTTTATTGCGTCTTCAATCTGCCCTTTGCCATTTGGCTCCTGAAGGGGATCATTGACGGCATACCTGTCGAGCTGGACGAAGCGGCACTGGTTGACGGCGCAGACACAGCGACCGTGCTCCTCAAGGTTATTCTTCCGCTGGCTGCGCCGGGGATCGCCATCTCGTTCATTCTCAGTTGGGTCTTCGCCTGGAATGAGTATCTCTTCGCCGCCACGCTGACCAGTGTGGATGCACGAACCATTACCACCGGCCTGGCCGAGTTCGTGACGGTCACCGGTACCAACTGGGGTGAGATGGCCGCTGTGGCTATGATCGCACTTCTGCCAGCCCTTGTTTTCCTGGCACTGGTTCAGAAATACATCGTCATGGGGCTGACCTTCGGCGCAGTGAAAGAGTAGCCGCTATGTCACAACAACTCAGTAAATCTGGCCATCCAGAAGGCCCGCTGCCTGAGGGCACGTCTGGCATTGCTCCGCCCGTACAACACCGAGGCCGCCGGGGGTTCTTGCCCATCAGGACCAACACCTTCGATCGCGTCTTCATCAGTGTCGTTTGCTTTGTGGCCATCCATCTATTGTGGATGCGCTTCGTCGAGGCATCGCTTCCCCTCTGGGTGGCCACAGCCCTTACACTGATCTTGGCGGTTCTCATCGTTCGCTGGGGATAAGACACGATCTTGCTAAGGGAGACAGCCATGCAAGCACTAGTGCTGGAAAGGACCCGGCAGCTTTCC
>JACNHM010000571.1:2856-9637 GCA_014383605.1 Chloroflexota bacterium | reverse complement strand
CAGGAGCCGGGTGAACAGCCGCTGCAAGCGGGGCAGCAGCGCGCCGGGCACGCGGGCAGCGCTGGCTGTGTCCACGTGCGCGCCGATGATGAGCGTGCCCTGCGCTTCGCCCTGGGGGCGGTGGTCGGCGAGCAGGTTGTGGCTGGCCCTCTGTGGCGAGGCGGTCCTGCGCCGCCGCCACGCGCGAACCAGGCGGGGCAGGAAGTGCCACAGGGGCAGGTAGACCAGCATGGCCAGCGGCGCCTGCTGGAAGACGTAGGTGACACCCATGAACCCGGCCAGGGCCGCCACCGTCACCCAACGCCGCGATGCGGCGGCGGGGATGTTGTCCACGGCGAAGTGACTGATCTCGGCCCCGGCCGCGGCCAGTCGCTCTTCGGCGTAGGCCAGGGCCTGTTGCTCACCTTTCGATGCTGCGGGGCGGGGGCCGATGACGCTGGCCAGGTGGTCGGCGATGGCGTAGGCGCGCTGGCCGAGGGGATGTTCGGCGGAAGAGGCGGAAGGAAGTTGTGTTTGCGTCATGTTCATCTGCCCATCAGGGAGAGAGTGCATAGCGGGCCACGTGCACGCGCTCGAAGTCGGCCTCGTCGGTGCGGGTGGCATGGGCTTCCAGCCAGGCGACCACCAGGCCACGGCGGTCCCACAGCTCGGCCTCCGAGCTGATGAGCCAGACGGCGGGGCGGCCGGCGGTGAGGCGCGCCAGCTTGGCGGCTACGTCCTCCGGCGTGGCGCCACCGTTGGTGTAGGGCGCGTCGGCCCAGGGCGAGGGACCGTCGGCGTAGTAACTGTAGGTGTGGCGGACGTAGGGCATGAGGAAGAGGAGCGCTTCGTCGGGGGCGCGGCGTGGCTCGACATAAGCGGCGGCGCGGCGAAAATCGGACTTGATGACCGTGTGGGCCTGGCCCCAGACCGCCTGCAGGTTGAGGGCCACGACCAGCGCCAACAGCGCGGCGGCCAGCGGCCGCCAGCGTCGCCAGACGGCGGCCAGTCCGGCGGCCAGCAGCAGGGTGAAGGCGGGGGCGATCCAGATGAGGTAGCGGTCGGCGAAGAGGGGCTTGTGCAGGGAGATGAGGTAGAGGGCCAGCGGGGGCAGCAGCAGCCAGGAAAGCAAATACCCAATACCCAATCTCCAATCACAGTTCGCAAATCGCAGATCGCAAATCGCACATCGCAGGTCTTCCTCATGCCTTTCAGTTCCCTCAGTCCCCTCAGTCCTCTCCTTTCCCTCCTTTTCCTTCTCTCCCTTCTTCCATCCCAGTGCCACGCCGGCCAGGAGCAGAAAGACGAAGGGCAGCAGCGTCCAGAGGGGGCTGTCGCCTGGCACGTCGCGGCTGAAGCCCCACAGCAGGGTGGTGAGCATCGTTCCCAGGGGCACGAAGGGATGGCCGGTTTGGAAGCCCGGCCGCTGCCACAGCCGGATCAGCCAGCGGGCAATGGGCAGGTAGGGCAGTGTCAGCAGGGCCAGCACGGTGAGCAGGGGCACGATCTGGCGGCGGGTGCGGGGGCGCACGAGGCAGGCCACGAGGAACCAGACGGCTTGCACGGCGATGAGCAGCGCGGCCAGCACGTGCACGTAGAGTGCCAGGGTGGTCAGCAGCCAGCAGAGCGCCCAGCGGCCCCAGCCGCCCCGGTTCAGCGCCTCCCAGAAGGCCCACAGCGCCGCCAGCACCAGGCTGACCAGCAGCCCGTACATCTTCCCTTCCTGGCTGTACCAGACGAGGTAAGGGGAAGTGGCGACGAACAGTCCACCCAGCAGCGCCGCCCGCGGGCCGGCCAGCCGTCGGCCCAGGGCGACGGTCAGCGGCACGGACAACACGCCGCCCAGCAGGGAGAGGTAGCGCAAGGCGAACTCGCTCTGACCAGTGAGGGCCAGCCAGCCGCGCAGCAGCAGGAAGTAGAGCGGGCCGTTTTCGCCGACGCGGGTGAAGGTGGCCAGCAGCTCGGAGAAGGGGCGGGTGGCAAAGCGCAACGCATCCACCTCGTCCCGCCAGAGGCTCTGGAAGTCGAGGTGGTAGGCGCGCAGGGCAAAGGCCAGGAGGACAAGGAGAAGGGTGAGGTAAGCTGTGCGCCGCTCCCAGGCTTTGGCCTTGGCCTTGGCCTTGCCGTCCATCGCGCTCCGGCCTACGACTGGCGTCGTCGCCGGCCCCAGCGATTGAACAGGATGAGACCGATGGGGACGGCCAGCAGCAGCAGCGCGCCGCAGACCAGCCAGACGTAGCCGAAGATCACCGTCAGCCCGTCAATGAGGCGCGCCAGGTCTACCATCTCGCTTCCCGTGGCCGGAGGAGGGGCCTCGGGCGGCGGCGCGGGAGGCTGCTCGGCTTCCTGCTCCGCCGGCTGTTCGGGCTTTCCGCCTGTCTCCACGGCCGGCAGGTGGATGGTCTGTTCGGTCGGAACGGCCGCGGGGGGCGGCTCCGAAGGTGCCGTCGGTTCAGGCTCCGCCGGCGGTGGCGTGGCTTCGGGGGGCGCGGGAGGCGGTTCCACCGGCGGCTCTGGCGTGGGCGGCACAAGTTCTGGCGTGGCCGTTGGCGGCTCTGGTGTGGGAAGCGCCGGCTCCGGCGTCGGGAGCTCTGGTGTGGGTGTTGGCGGCTCTGGCGTCGGCGTCGGTGGCTCAGGGGTTGGCGTAGGCGGGATGGGTGTGGGCGGTTCCGGTGTCGGTGTCTGCACGGGCGACTGGAACAGATGGCCGGCCGCGGCGGGGCCAGCGCCGCCGGGCATCAGGATGACCACCAGGCCGGTCACAATGATCAACAGCGCCAGCAGGCGCCACGAAGTCCACAAAGCGTTCGGAGATCGGTTCACGGTCCAATCCTTTGGCCTCGATACCCGACTTGGCGGCGCGGGTATGGAGACGTGTGGGGAGTCTGCGCGCTAACGGCGACGCAGCAGGAAGATGCCAACAAAGATGAGCAGGATGACCACAGCAGCAATGACAATGATGAGCCACAGCGGGAGGGGCAATCCTGCCACGGCCGCGGGCGTTGTTGTAGGCTGAACGGCAACCGCAGGGCTTGTTGCCACTGGGGCACTCACAGGTGATGACGGCGGCGACTGGAACAGGCTCAGGGCTGCCGCGCCGGCTCCGCTCCAGCCCAGGATGGTGACCACGAGCAAGGCCAGGCCGGCCAGCGCCAGCAAGGCAAGCCCGGAGCGTGTGTTGGTGGAGGGCGGGGTTCGTAGTTTCACGTTTTCCTCCTTGACGTCGAACCTTCGAGCCTTCTGTTGTGTGATCTCATTGGACAGCAAATGGACAGATGGGCGCAATTATATCAGATGTGTGCGCTTTTGCCAATTGCGCGTGGTAAGATGCAGGCCTTTGCGGAGACGCGAAACCAGTGAGTCGTACTTGTCCCCTGGCTCACTTTGTGCTATACTTGCCCTCGTTATCGTCGGGCTGTTATCGTCCCCTCATCAATGATCTCGGATTTTGCCCATGATATGCTCCCACTGGCCCGAATTGGCGGCCAAAATCCCACAACCTTCTGAGCAATACAGGTGGAGGATGCTATGACGCGCAACCGTGTCCCTGTCTTCGTGTTGATCGTGATGATGTTGGCGCTTCCGCTTCTCGATGTTGGCCGCGCCGATGCTCAGGGCGCTGTCCACGTGGTGCAGCCCGGAGAAACCCTCTACGCCATCGCTCAGCGCTATGGCGTCTCACCTGGCGCCATCGTCAGCGCCAACGGGCTGCTGAACCCCAACTTCATTTACGTTGGGCAGCGGCTGACGATCCCCCAGGGAACCCCTACGCCAGGCGGGGGTGTGCACATCGTGCAGCGGGGCGAGACCCTCTACGCCATCGCCCGCCGCTACGGGGTGGAGCCGCAGGCGATCATCAATGCCAATGGCTTGCTGAATCCGAACCGCCTCCTCGTGGGCCAGCAACTGATCATCCCCGGCACGGCTTCGCCTACGCCCTCTCCCACGCCGACATCTGTGCCCCAACCCACGCCGACGCCTGTGCCACGGCCCACACGAACTCCCACGCCACAGCCCACGCCTACGCCTACGCCCTCTCCCACACCGGTCAGCGAATGTCCGATAGCCGAACTGATCACCATTGACACGCCCACCCAGGGAACGACGATCGGCTCGCCGTTCACTGTCACCGGGCTAGGGGTCGGCTTCGAGGGCAATCTGGCCGTCAAGGTGCTGGATGAAACCGGCTTCGAGATCGGCTCAGGCTACGCCACCATTGCCAGCGGTGGCATGGGAGAGCAGGGGCCGTACATCGGTGTGATCAGTTTCACCGTGCCGCACAGCGCGCAGATGGGCCGCGTGCAAGTGTACAGCGTCAGCCCCCGCGACGGGGCCATCGAGCATCTGGCCTCGGTGAGCGTGAAGCTGCAGGGCACGGGGCTGGACGAGCGCATCGCGGCGCTCAAAGCGGCGCTGGAGCGCAAGAGCTACGCCGCGTTGCTGGGGCTGTTGCCCGCCGAGGGTTTCCTGTTGGGGCTGTACCAGTCCGAGGGACTGGTGCTGACGGCGGCGGAGCTGGTAGATCTCCTGGAAGAAGAATACCTGGGGCCGGGCGAGGTCTTCGTGGACTTCAGCGTGGATGCCAGGGAACTCCTGGGGGACAGGGTGGCCCTGGGAGAGGGGATACGGCACGTTCTCTTCTCCACTGGCTGGGGCGAAGAGCAAGCCGACGACGCTTTCCTGTTCATCGGAGAGGATGAGGGGAGAGCCGTCTGGAGTGGGATGCTGTACGTGCCCGGCGAACTGCGGGACTATCCCTTGCCGTAGCCTCCGGGCAAGTCGCCGTTTGGCGCCTTATCCCTGAATGACGCAGGTCATAGTCAGGTCTGGGTGGCCTAGTTATAATGGGGTGATCCTACAAGCCACCCATTCGCATAGTCTTCGGTCGTTCTGGCAACGATCAATCATACACTACAAACCTACACACAAAGCAAGGAGGAACTGATGCCAGTCAAGAGAGTGCTTCCGGTGCCGAGCGATATCGAGATCGCTCAAGCGGCGGAACTCATTCCCATCCGCGAGATCGCGGCTGGTCTGGGGCTCACAGAAGATGACATGGACCTGCACGGCAAGTACAAGGCCAAGGTGCACCTGGACGTCATGGAGAGGCTCCAGGACAGGCCCCAAGGCAAGTACATTGACGTGACGGCCATGACCCCGACGCCCCTCGGCGAAGGCAAGTCCACGACCATGGTGGGGTTGACCCAGGCCATGGGCAGTGTGCTGGGCAAAAACGTCGTGTGCTGCATCCGCCAGCCGAGCATGGGACCGACCTTCAACATCAAGGGCGGCGCCGCCGGCGGCGGCTACAGCCAGGTGATCCCCATGGAGGACTTCAACCTGAACCTCACCGGCGACATCCACGCCATCAGCGTGGCGCACAACCTGGTCGCTGCCGCGCTGGATACCCGCATGTACCACGAGAGCCGCCAGAGCGACGAGGCGCTCAAGAGCCGCGGCATCGCGCGGCGGCTGGACATTGATCCGGCCACGATCACCTGGAACCGCGTGGTGGACGTGTGTGACCGCTCGCTGCGGGAGATCATGGTGGGCCTCAACGACGACAAGCTGCAGGATGGCTCGCCCAGCCCCATCTTCCCCCGCAAGACCGGCGTGGACATCACCGTTTCCAGCGAGCTGATGGCCATCCTGGCCCTGGCCTCCAGCCTCAAGGACCTGCGGGAGCGGGTGGGCAGGGTCGTGATCGGGCTGGACAAGAAGGGCAATCCGGTCAATTTGGAGGATATGGGCATCGCCGGGGCCGTGGCCGTGCTGCTCAAGGACGCGCTCATGCCCAACCTGATGCAGACGTTGGAAGGGCAGCCGGCCTTTGTGCATGCGGGGCCTTTCGCCAACATTGCTCATGGCAACTCTTCCATCATCGCCGACAAGATCGCCGTCAAGCTGGCCGACTACGTGATTACGGAGAGCGGCTTCGGTGCCGACATCGGCATGGAGAAGTTCTTCAACATCAAGTGCCGCTACTCCGGCCTGATCCCCAACGCCGTGGTGCTGGTGGCGACGGTGCGGGCGCTGAAGATGCACGGCGGCGGCCCCAAGGTCTCGCCGGGAGCGCCTTTGGATAAGGCTTACACCGAGGAGAACCTGAAGCTGCTGGAGGCTGGACTGGGCAACCTGGGAGCACACATCAAGAATGCTCTGGGCTTCGGCATCCCCGTGGTCGTGGCGGTCAATAGCTTCAGGACCGACACGCAGGCCGAGGTGGAGCTGGTGCGCGAGTACGCCATCGCCCAGGGAGCGGAGGACTCGGTGGTCACCACCCACTGGACCAACGGTGGCGACGGCGCGGCCAAACTGGCCGAGGCAGTGGTGGCAGCTTGCGAGAAGCCCAGTAATTTCGAGTTCCTCTACCCGCTGGAGTGGACGATCAAGCAGAAGATCGAGCACATTGCCAAGACGATCTACGGCGCGGATGGTGTGTCCTATGAGCCGCTGGCAGAGGAGCAGATCGCTATCTACGAGCGGGCGGGCTTCGGCAACTTGCCCATCTGTATGGCCAAGACGCATCTCAGCCTGAGCCACGATCCGACGCTGAAGGGCGTGCCCACAGGCTTCACCGTTCCCGTGCGTGAGGTGCGGGCCAGCGTCGGTGCGGGCTTCATCTATCCCCTGATCGGCAAGATGAGCACCATGCCCGGCCTGGCCACCCATCCGGCCTACATGCTCATTGATCTCGACCTGGAGACGGGCAAGATCGTGGGGCTGTCTTAGCTGGTATACTGGGAAACTGGTAGATTGGGAAACTGGGAGACTGGTAGATTGGGAAACCGGTAGATTGGGA
>JACNHM010000571.1:0-2702 GCA_014383605.1 Chloroflexota bacterium | reverse complement strand
TACCAATGTACCAGTCTACCAATCTACCAATGTACCATGCACCATACAGCTTGTTCACTGAAGAGGTAATATCCTAATGGAGAAAGTAGCACTCGACATCCCTACCCTCTGGGCCGATCACCACGTGCTCAAGGTGCGTGACGCGTTGTTCCAGTTGGAGGGAGTAGAAGACGTATACGCCAGCTCGGCGTGGAAGCAGGTACTGGTCACTTACGACGGCGGCAAGACAAGCCAGGCAGCCGTGGAGGAAGCTTTGGCTGGCGCTGGCTACCCGGTGGGTGAGGGAGAGGTTCCCGTGCTGGCTCAACCTGGCCGTCTGCGCCGAGACCCGCAGTGGGCGGACATGGAACTGCGGATGACCGAGACCAACCAGGTTGATCTGGTGATGTCCGGTGAATTCCGACGCTACTAGACACTGTCAGCATTGAGATGATAGGTAGCCTGGGGCCTTGTGCCCGTTTGGACGCCCACCAGGGGCCAGGCTACGACCCATTAAAACCAACCTGACGGAGTACTAGTGTCGGCGACTTGTTTATGAAAGACTAGACTGCTAGGAGGATTCGAGATATGGAGAAGGGGAGGACAAGAACACCGCAGGAGGCCAGTCAGGATGCAGCGTCCATCGCCCTCTTGGAATGTGCTTCGCAGATGGGAATAGATACCTGTTTTGAACGGGCGGACAATATCAAGCCCTGTCCCATCGGCTCCGATGGATTGTGCTGCAAGAACTGCTCCATGGGCCCCTGCCGGTTGGTCGGAAAGACGGAGGTCGGGGTGTGTGGGGCGACGAGAGACACTGTGGCGGCCCGCAACTTCGCCCGCGCCGTGTGCGCGGGTTCATCGGCCCACTCTGACCACGGGCGGGGCCTGGCCTATACGCTGCTAGAGGCGATCGAGGGTCACGCACCCGACTACGGAGTTCGCGATCCCGTCAAGTTGTTTGGGATGGCGGGCTACCTGGACGTCGCGACCGTGGACGAAACGGGACAGCGGCGGTCCATAGAGGATGTAGCGCGTGACGTGGCTGTGGCGGCTCTCGATGAGTTCGGCAAAGCTCACGGGCACGTGAAGAACCTGAAGCGGGCTCCGGCCAAGCGGCAGCAGATTTGGCGTGAGCTGGGGATCGAACCGCGCAGCATAGATCGGGAGATCGTGGAGCTGATGCATCGCACCCACATGGGCAATGACCAGGACGCCGAACACATTCTGGATCAGGCGTTGCGCTGTGCGCTAGGCGATGGCTGGGGTGGCTCGATGCTGGGCACAGACCTCTCGGATGTTCTATTCGGCACGCCGGCACCGGTGCAGAGCGCGGCCAATCTGGGCGTGCTCCGAGAGGATATGGTTAACATCGTCATTCATGGCCACGAGCCATCGCTTTCGGAGATGATCATCGCCGCGTCGATGCAGCCGGAGATCATCGAATACGCCAAGAGCAAGGGGGCCAATGGCATCAACCTGGCCGGTATCTGCTGTACGGCCAACGAGGCGCTGATGCGGCAGGGAGTGCCCCTGGCGGGCAACCTCTTGCAGCAGGAGTTGGCGATCCTCACCGGGGCGGTGGAGTCCATGGTAGTGGATATCCAGTGCATCTTCCAGGGGCTGGCGCCCGTGGCGGATAAGTTTCACACCGAACTGATCACTACCTCACCCAAGGTGAAGATCAAGGGAGCCATGCACATCGAGTTCGAGGAGCGGAGGGCCATGGAGATCGCCCAGGACATCATTCGCCGGGCCATTGACCGCTTCCCAGAGCGGGGAGAGACCAATATCCCCCATGTGCAAAGCCCTATGGTGCCCGGCTTCTCCCACGAGTACATCAACTACGCGCTGGGTGGTTTCTACCGCGGTTCCCTGCGACCGCTCAACGACGCCATCATGGCCGGGCGCATCCGGGGCGTAGTGGCCAACATCGGCTGCAACAACGTCCGTGTCTGCCACGACAGCTTCCACAATTACGTAGTGGGCGAGTTCATCAAGAACGATGTCCTGGTGGTGGAGACCGGCTGCGCGGCCATCGCCGCCGCAAAAGCAGGGTACATGACCCCCGAGAAAGCGCTGGAGATGGCTGGCCCCGGCCTGCGCGAGGTCTGTGAGACGGGCGGCATCCCGCCGGTGCTGCACATGGGCTCCTGCGTGGACAACTCCCGTATCCTCACCATCCTTTCGCAGATCGCCACCGAGGGTGGTCTGGGCGAGGACATCTCCGACATCCCGGCCGTGGGCATGGCGTCGGAATGGATGAGCGAGAAGGCCATCTCCATCGCCACCTACTGCGTGGCCTCCGGGGCTTACGTCATCATGGGTGGGAACAATGGCCCCGTCTCCGGCAGCGAGGAGGTCGTGCGCCTCATCAGCGATGGTTGGGAGGAGAAAGTCGGCGGCCGGCTGGAGTTCGTCGAGGATGCCGAGGAGATCGTCCGCCGGGCGCTGGTGCACATTGACAAGAAACGGGCCGAGTTGGGCTTGCCCGCGTACGACGCCAGCAAGTGGGGCAAGAGCGGCGACTGGCGCATGCCAGAGCTGCTGGAACTCCCCTTGGAGGCGCGGCTGGAAGCGGTCTACGGCGGGATTCGGTAGATTGGTAGATTGGTACAATTGGTAGATTGGTAGATTGGTACATTGGTACAATTGGTACATTGGTACAATTGGTACATTGGTACATTGGTACATTGGTACATTGGTACATTGGTACATTGGTA
>JACNHM010000302.1 GCA_014383605.1 Chloroflexota bacterium | reverse complement strand
GTAGGGGCAGGCCTTGCGCCTGCCCAATGGGATTCGTAGGTGCGACTTCAGTCGCTTTGCTCCCCTTGGGTACGACTGAAGTCAGTCTTCCCTAACCGTGTTGACGCCAGTTTCGACCACTTTTCAACCGTGGAGACCGCCGAACACGCCGAGAAAACCAAAGAATCTCTGCGTGCTCCGTGTGCTCTGCGGTGAAGAAAGGGCACCAACACAAAAGAGGTAGACCACCCACATTCGTGCTATTTGTGATGAAGATTCAGGTGTCCGCAAAAAGCATCCGGTACTGAATGCCCCCACAGAACAAAATGGATGAGGAAGTTGTGACATCTCCCCAGACCCGCACCGGCTGGTGGCCTCACCTCTGGCCCCTGGCCGCTTACCTGCTCCTGACCCTCCTGCTGACCTATCCCCTGGTCGTGCGGTTCGCCACGGCCATCCCCGGCGACGGCTTCGACGGCTGGCAGAACTACTGGAACCTGTGGTGGATGAAAGTCGCTCTGCTGCAAGAGCACCGCTCTCCCTTCACCACCGACCTGCTCTACCATCCCACCGGCGTCAGTCTGTACTTCCACACCCTCAACCCCTTCAACGGCCTGTTGACCCTGCCCGTGCAACTGGCTTGGGGCCTGCTGCCCGCCTACAACGCCGTCGTGCTCTTCTCCTTCGCCCTCGGCGGCTACGGCGCCTACCTCCTGGCACGGTACGTATTGGGGTATCACACCCACAAGCCTCTTGCCTCCTGCATCTTGCCTCCTGCCTCTTGCCTCTTGCCTCCTGCCTTCATCGCCGGCCTCATCTACACCTTCGCCCCCTTCCACTTCGCCCACCTCCTGGGCCACATGCAAGTCATCTCCTTGCAATGGATACCCTTCTACGTCCTGTACCTTCTCAGAGCCCTGACCCCACGTCTCCCAACTTCCCCTCCCCCCTCATCCCCTGTCCCCGATCCCCGATCCCTGATCCCCGATCCCCCATCCCTCGTCAGCCGTGACACGCTGCTGACCGCCTTCTTCCTCATCCTCGTGGGTCTTTGCGACTGGTACTACGTCTTCTACTGCCTGCTGTTCACCGCGCTGCTGTTGATTGTTCTGGCCTGTCGCCGCCGCCTGACCCGGCGCGCCGTTCTGTCCGTGCTGACCATCGGCTTGATCTTCGGGCTGGCGCTCTCGCCGCTGCTGCTGCCCATGCTGCGCGAGGCGCGGCAGTTCCGCTTCATGGTGCCCGACCCCGCCCAGACCCGCGACCTCTCCGCCGACCTGCTGGCTTTCGTCACGCCGCAGGAATTCCATCCCCTCTGGGGCGACCAGGCCCAGGCCTGGGCCAGCGCCTTCACCAGCACCACCTCCGAGCGCACCCTCTTCGCCGGCTTCCTGCCCCTCCTCCTGGCCCTGATCGCCCTCCTGCCCCCACGCTCCACGCTCCACGCTCCACGCCCCACGCCGCGTCCTGAGCCTGTCGAAGGGCGCCACGCAACACGCTTCACGTTTTACGTTTCACGTTTCACGTTTCACGTTTCACGTTTCACGCTCTGGCCCCTCAGCCTCCTGCTCTTCTTCATCCTCTCCCTCGGCCCCGTCCTGCACATCGGCGGCCGCACCGCCCTGCTGCCCGGCGGCGGCGAGATCCCGCTGCCCTACGCGCTGCTGCACCGCCTCGTCCCCTTCCTCAACATCTCCCGCTCCGTCAGCCGCTTCGACGTCATGGTCATGCTCAGCTTAGGCGTGCTGGCGGCCTTCGGATTGGCCAGGGTCATGGGCTGGGGCTTACCGCACGCGCCATCCTCCCACACCCCCACACCCCCACACCCCTGGTTCGGAAAGCTCATCGCCTTGTTGTCCGCAACTCTCATCATCTTCGAATTCCTCCCCGCCCCCTACCCCATGTCCCCGCCCGACACGCCGGACTGGTACCGCACGCTGGCCGCCGAGCCGGGCGATTTCGCCGTCCTCAACCTGCCCATGAACTGGGACCGCCCCGGCTACCTGCTGTACCAGACCGTGCACCGCAAGCTGCTGACGGCGGCCTACATCTCCCGCGACGACCCCCGCACCCTGGTGCAGCGCGCCCCCGTGCTGCAAGCCTTCCGTCACCTGGGGCCTGACGTCATCGCCCACGACCTGGCCGCCGTCGCCCCCAGCGTGTTCCAGTACCTCGACGTGCGCTACGTCGTGCTGGATGGCTACAAGATGCCGCCGGGCGGGCGGGAGCGGCAGCTGACCACGCAGTTGGCGCAGGAGATCTTCGGCGCGCAGCCACCAATGTACGCCGATGAGCGGCTGACCGTCTACCGCGTCCAGCCGCCGGCCGTGAGGCAACCTTTCCTCATCCTGGGCGAGGGGTGGGGGAGCAGGGAGATGCGCGCGGGGCAGCCCTGGCGGGCTATCGCCCCTGAGAGCACGCTGCTGATCCATGCTGCGCAAGAAACGACTCTGCGGCTGCGCTTCCAGGCCCGCGCCGCTGGAGGGGGTGATCTCACGCTCTGGCTGGGCGATGCCGTCATCGGCGGCTTCAGCGTGGGCAGCGAGCCTGGTCACTACCAAAGCGGGCGCTTCGCCGTGCCTGCGGGAGACAGCCTGCTCCGTTTGCACGCCGCCGCGGACAGTGGTAGAATCGCCCTCGCCGATCTGGACATCGAGCAACTTTCGCCGTAACAGACTCAGTAGATCTAGAAAGCTCGCGGTGGACTGCCAAGTCCACCGCCTTTTTGCCGGACTTGGCAGTCCGGCAGGAGCAAGCTTGCATCTACTGAGACGACATAATCCTAAGGAGGATAAACGACAATGACGTCATCCCATCCGAGCCGCGTCCTGCCTGGCCCCCAGGCCCAGGCCTATCTGCAACGGGACGTGGCTGCGCTTTCCCCCTGCTACAGCCGCCCCTATCCCTTCGTCATGGACCACGGGCGCGGCTGCGAAGTGTGGGACGTGGACGGCCATCGCTACCTGGACTTCAGCACGGGCATCGCCGTCACTGCCACCGGCCACGCCCATCCCGAGGTCGTGCAGGCCATCAAGGATCAGGCCGACCGCTTCCTGCACATGGCCGGAGCCGACTTCACCTATGCCCCGCAGATCGAGCTGGCCGAGAAGCTCAACGAAATCGTGCCCATCGCCGAGGAGACGCAGGTTTTCCTGACCAACTCGGGCACGGAATCGGTGGAGGCGGCCATCAAGCTGGCTCGCTATGCCACGGGTCGCTCTCGTCTCATCGCCTTCATCGGCGCCTTCCATGGCCGCTCGCTGGGGTCGCTGAGCCTGACGGCCTCCAAGCCGGTGCAGCGCGCCGGCTTCGCCCCGCTGCTCCCCGGCGTGAGTCACGTCCCCTACGGCTATTGCTACCGCTGCCCCTACAATCTGACCACCCCCGGCTGCGACGTCTACTGCCTGGAGTTCATCGAGAAGCAGCTCTTTGCCAGGTTCGTGCCCGCGGGCGAGGTGGCGGCTATCTTCGTGGAGCCCATTCAGGGAGAGGGCGGCTACATCGTGCCGCCGCCGGCGTGGCTGCCCCGCCTGCGAGCGCTGTGCGATCGCCACGGCATCCTGCTGGTGGCCGACGAGGTGCAGACCGGCTTCGGGCGCACGGGTAAGATGTTCGCCGTCGAGCATTGGGGCGTGGAGCCGGACATCGTTTGTCTGGCCAAAGGCATCGCTTCCGGCATGCCGCTGGGGGCCATGGTCGGCCGCAAGCGGTTGATGACCTGGCCGCCCGGCGCGCACGCCAACACCTACGGCGGCAACCCCCTGGCCTGTGCGGCCTCTCTAGCCACCATCCGTCTCCTGCAAGCGGGCTACGTGGAGAACGCCGCCGCGCAGGGGGAAGTCATGCTGGCCCGCCTGCAGGAGATGCAGGCGTCGCATCCGACGATGGGCGACGTGCGCGGCAAGGGGCTGATGATCGGCGTGGAGTTGGTGCGGGACAAGGGGAGCAAAGAACCGGCGGAAGTACTACGCGAAACGCTGCTCGTGCGTGCCTTCCAGCGCGGGCTGCTGCTCCTGGGCTGCGGCGAGAGCACCATGCGCTTCATGCCGGCCCTTAACGTGCCGCGACAGTTCGTGGACGAGGCCCTGGCCATCTTCGAGCGCACGCTGGCCGATCTCGAGGAGGAGATGGGGCTGGCCTAGTGCACGGCGGCGGAAATCCGTCGGGTGTTATCACGCTCTAGCCAGGTCCGTGACCTGGCGATTTCCGGCCATCGTCCTTCGTCGTCGGTCAGGTAGAATGTGAGCTTTGGGCCAGTACTGTCTGGAGAGTGTTCACCCCCGATCCAGTTCCGCCCGATACTTGTCATAAAGATACAGCAGGTTCGTCTGGTGCAGCCGCTGCACCATCCCGTCCAGCGGGATGCGCGACTTGCCGCACGCTTCGATGTCCACCTTCAGCAACTCCCGCCGCGGGGCCTGGGCCTCGGCCTTCTCCTTGGCGATGCGCACGATGTTCTGCAGGTACTTGATGCTGGAATCGAGGGCTTCTCGCACTTCTCCCCGCAGCAGCACGCGCCCATGTCCCTGAACGACAGCCTCGATGGGCAGTTCGCGCAGCGCACGCAGCGAGTTGATCAGCACGGGAATGTTGCCGCCCACGATGTAGGGCACTGGCATCACCGTGTCGCTGCCGAAGAGAACCCGGTCTTCTTTCACGTAGACGACGGACAGGTCGGAGGCGTGGCCGGGCGAATGCATGGTCTGTATCGTTTTGCCGCCCAGCCGCAGGGTTAACGACTCCTCGAAGATCATCGGCGGCAGGCGGATCTCCACCTCGGCCAATTCGGGCGTTTCCACTTGCGCTTTGCGCAATGCCCGCTGCCCTACCGTTTGCAATAATTCCCAACACCGCCGGTGGGCGATCAGTTCTGCTTCGGGGAAGAGATAGCTGCCGTAGCTGTGATCGCCGTGGGAGTGCGTGAGAAACAGGTAGCGGAGGCCGGCGGGAGATAGTTTTTGCAGGAGTTCTCGCATCTGGCGGGTTTCCTGCGGAAAGGGGAGGGTGTCAATGATGACCGTGCCTTCGGTGGTGATGATGGCGCCGGCGGTCACTTCGACGTACAGATCGCTGGTGAAGACGTAGATGTCATCGGCTATTCGTTCCCGCTGCATGAATGTCTTGCTCCTTCGAAGGTGTCGTTGGCGTCAGTGTGTGTGAGCCTGCAAGGGGTTACCGGCTTCCTGGCTACAGGATAACACAAAGTCCGCTTGCTGTCAAGGGGGAGTTTTTTTTGTGGATCAGCAACTGCTCAGCCTGGACTGCCAGGTCCAGGCTGCAAACGCTCCGTTTCGGCTATGGATGCGCTGGGGGACATCGCATAGTCCGGTTTGACAATTATCGCCATTTCTGTTAAGATGACCTCCGATGGCTACACGAAATATGCCCGGGGTGATGTGGGCAAGAGATAGTCATCCCCTTGCCGTGGATAGTCGGAGGTGAAATCATGTCAACCGAACCCGCTGCTCCGAGACTGACCACCCAGTCGTCGCTGGCTGAGGCTCGGGATCCCTTCCGCGAGCACATGCTGCGCCAGGGCTTTGCCGAAAACACGGTCAAGGCCTTCCTGGGCGACCTGAACATTCTGGCCAAGTACGTCGGCGGCCACAAGCCCGTGGGGGAGATCGCCACCTGGGACCTCAACGACTTCCTGGACTATCTGCTCTTGCGCCGCGGCAAGCCCTGCAGTCCCAAATCCTACGCCCGCCGGGTGACCACGCTCAAAGTCTTCTTCGGCTGGTTGGCGGAAAGCGCTGTGCTGCCCAACGATCCGTCCGCGGCGCTGGTGCACCGCCCCACGACCACCCCCTTGCCCAGCATCCTCTACGACGACCAGGTGGAGCGGCTGCTCTCAGCCACCCGCGACATGCTCTGGGCTCCCCAGCCGGACGCCCGCTCCTACCTCCTGGTCAGTCTGTTGCTGCAAACGGGCATCAAAAAGGGCGAGTGCATGGGTATTGAGCTGCAACACCTGGACCTCTCCAACCCGCGGGCGCCGGTGCTCTTCATTCGCTACACCAACCCCCGCATGGCGCACAAGGAGCGGAAGCTGGCGCTAAGCCCCCAGGTTCTGCCCGCATTGCAGCAGTATCGGAGGCAGTATCAGCCCCAGGTGCGGCTCTTCGAATGCACGGCCCGCAATCTGGAATACGTCCTGCACGACGCCGCCAAGCTGGCTGACATCCCCGGCGGTGTCTCTTTTGAGCAACTGCGCTGGACGGCTGCCGTGCGCGATTACCGCCGCGGGGTGCCCGAAGAGCAATTGCGGCAGAAGCTGGGCCTTTCGCGCATCAGTTGGCGGGACACGCTGGAGAAGGTCAAGAAGCTCGCCGCCCCTGCGCTGTAGCGTCGTCTACTGACCGCCGCCTTTGGTGCCCAAGGGCAGGTGGATGCGGTAGAGCAGTGTTTGATACTCCTGGTTGACGGCCAGGTGCCCGCCGCTCCAGCCGCCGCTGGCGAAGATGCGTTCCCCCAAGGCGGCCACACCCAGATTGCGCCACTGGTCTGGCAGCGGTGTCGGGATGCTGGACCAGGTGTCGGTGTTGGGGTCGTAACGCTCGTTGAAATCCACCGGCTGCTCCCAGCCGCCGCCGATGACGTACAGGGCCGATCCGGTCACCGCCATCCCCAGGCCGCCGCGCGGCGCGGCCATGGCCGCCCGCTCTGACCACGCTTCTTCCCCTGATGCGTCCCTGCCTGGGTCGTACACTTCCAGCAGGGTGTGCTCCCGTTGGCCGTCGTATCCCCCGGCCACGAAGATGAGGCCATTCAGCTCACCGGCAGCGGCGAAGCCCCGCCGCTGCGCCAGTGGCGTGCCGCTCGTCCAGCGGTCGGCGGCCGGGTCGTAGATGTAGACGGAAGCCACGTACTGTTCCCCATCCCAGCCGCCGAAGAGATACATGCGCCCTCCCGCCGCGACGACGGCGTAGGCACACAACGGCTGCGGCAGGGACGCTCGTGTGCGCCAGCCGTCATCTTGCGGGTCGTAAACCTCCAGCACGTCCGTCACCTGACCCTCCGCCGTGTACCCTCCGGGCACGTAAACCAGCCCCTCGAACACGACGCCGCCCACGTTGCTGACCGCCGTGGGCTTGGCGGCGCCAGGGAGCCAGCCGTTGCTTTCCGGGTCGTAGACCTCCACGATCCCGCTCACGCCCGTGGCTGTGGCCCCGGCGATGGCGTACAGTTTTCCTTCGTAAGACACCAGAGCCAGTCGGCTGCGGGCCACGGGCATCATGGCCCGGGCGGTCCACTGGTCGGAACCCACTGCCACGCTGGCGAGGTCTGCCACCACCGCCGGATCGCTGACGTCGCTGCTGGGTGGGGGCGCCGTTCTCCCGCGGCTGAGTTGCGGATAGAGGAAGGCCAACAGCACCACCGCCAGCGCGGCCAGCAGATAGACGCGCTGCCAGAGGACGATGGCCGGCCGTTGGCGGTGGACAGCGGGAGCCATGGGCGCTGCTTCCACTCCTTCCAGCGCCACCCAGCCCTCGCGCACAGCCACCATGCTGGCTTCGGTGCGCGACTGCACGCCCATCTTCTCGTAGATGTTGCGCAGGTGCACCTTGACCGTGTTGGGGCTGATCATCAGTTGGCGAGCGATCTGCAAGTTCGTGGCTCCGGTGCCCACCAGTTGCAGGATCTCTCGCTCTCGCTCGCTGAGCGGTTTGTGTTCCTCAGGCATGTCACTTCAAATCCGTAATGCGGGCATGGTTCAGAATAAGCTTCACAAGGGCGAAAACACCTTTACACTTCGGGTAGCAGGCCAATCGCATTGGCCGTCAAAACAGGGCTTCAAGACGCTTTTCAACCCCCGCCCAACTCGGTTGGGCTCCTACCCATGACGAAAAGTGTAAACCAGTTTCCTGGCCCAGGTGAACCATGCCGTAATGCGTAAAACGTAATGCGTAAAGTATGGTCTCCTTCAACGTTTTACGCTTCACGCTTCACGCTTCACGCTTCACGTTTCACGCTTCACGTTTCACGTTTCACGCTTCACGTTTTCCGTGCCACGAACCGTCCGCGACCCAGTTCACCCACGAAGCAACCGTCCTCGACGATCACCTCGCCGCGGCTCACCGTGACCCGCGGCCAGCCGCGCAGGCGCCAGCCCTCGTAGGGCGTCCAGTCCACCTTTTCGTGTAGTGAATCGGCGCTCATCGTGACCTCGCCGGCGGGATCGAAGATCACCAGGTCGGCGTCGAAGCCGGGAGCGATATCCCCCTTGCGCCGCAGGCCGAACAGACGCGCCGGGGCCGTGCAGCACACCTCCACCCAGCGGCTCAGGCTGAGATGGCCGCCCCGCACGCCCAGCGTGTGCAGCAAGCTCAGCCGCGCTTCGATGCCCGGCAGGCCGCCGGGCGCCTGCGTGAAGTCGGCGCCCGCGGCTTTCTCCGCCAGGGTGAAGGGGCAATGATCGGTGGCCACCGTCTGCAATTCGCCCCGCGCCAGCGCTCCCCACAGTGCCGCCTGGTCGGCCGTGCCTCGGGGCGGCGGTGCGCAGATGAACCGCTCACCGCCAGGCCTTTCCAGCACCTCTGCCGTCAGCGCCAGGTACTGCGGGCAGGTCTCGCCGTAGGCCGGCTGGCCGCGCCGCCGGGCGGCGACGACCCGCTCCAGCGCCTCGGCGCAGGAGACGTGCACCACGTACAGCGGCGCGCCGGCCAGCGCGGCGATGTCCAGCGCCCGGCCGACGGCCTCGGCCTCCTGGCGGGCCGGACGGGTCAGGGCGTGAGTGCGCGGCGCCGTGTGCCCCTGGGCCAGCGCTTCGGCGCGCAGGCAGTCGCAGACGGGGCCGTTCTCGCAGTGCACGATGGGCAAGGCCCCGTGGGCGGCCAGGGCCCTCAGGACGGTGTAGAGCTGGGCGTCGTCCAGCCGCAGGCCAGCATAAGCCAGGTAGAGCTTGAACGTGGGCACGCCCGCCTCGATGACGGCGGGGATTTCGGAGTGTCGTTCCAGGCAGTCGGCGTGCCAGGTGGGGATGGTCATGTGCAGGCCGTAGTCCACGGCCACGCCGCCGTCGGCTTGAGCGCGGCGGTCGGCCAGCGCTTGCAGCAGGCTCTGTCCCGGCTGCGGTTCCACGAAGTCAATGACCGTGGTCGTGCCGCCGTGCGCCGCGGCGACGGTGCCGCTGGCGAAGTCGTCGCTGCTCACGTAGCGGCCGCCGCTCACCGGCATCTGCAGATGCACGTGCACATCCACCGCGCCGGGCAGCACGTAGCAGCCGCGGGCGTCCAGCGTCCGTCGCCCGCGCAGCCCCTGCCCGATGGCCGCGATCTCCTCGCCGGCGATGCCCACGTCCGCCGCGTAGACTGCTTTGGCAGTGACCACCGTTCCCTTGGCGATGACCAGGTCGTAGTCCCTCATGCCTCACCTCGCCGCATGATAGCATCAAACCCCCCTCTGCGCAACTTGACCGGCTGGGCTTGGGCCAGGTGCAACGCACTTTGGGAAGTGCGTTGCACCTTGGCGACCCGCAGCCCTGTTTGACTTTCCATGGCCTCTCGGTTACAATGGGCTGGTAGATTGGTAAACTGGTACATTGGTACATTGGTACATTGGGAACAGACGGGGCTAGCCGGCGCACCAATTTACCAATTTCCCAATATACCAATCTACCAGTCTCCCAATATACCAATCTACCAGTTTCCCAATTGACCAA
>JACNHM010000405.1 GCA_014383605.1 Chloroflexota bacterium | reverse complement strand
ACGCTGGCCACCCGCTCCGCCTGGCGGATATTGGATATTGGGTATTGGATATTGGATACTGGGGACCGAGAATATCCAATACCTAATATCTGATCTCCTGTTGCGGGATAGGTCAGCGTACCCGCCTGGGCCATCCTGATCCAGTAGCCGAACAGGGTCTCCATTTCGTGCAACGTGTTGAAGCTGGGATCTATGTCGGGATAGTACGACAGCGCCCCCTGATCGTAACCCAGCACAACGGTGTACTGGCCATCAATGCTCTGCAAGGCGTCCTGGACCGCCAGCGGCTGGCGCGGCAGGTAGCTCACCAGGTTCCAACCGGCGTCCAGCTCGATGGGCCGGTCTTCGGCAAGCTTCTCGCCCACCATCCGCAGCGTAGCCACCGCTTCCTCCCCCTCCTCGTCCTCGTCGCTAAGCTGACCAGTGCCCACTGCCTTGATCCAGTAGCCGTGCTCCGCATCCATCTCCTTCAGCGTGTTCACCTCCGGCGGCAAATCCGGATAGTACGACTGGGCGCCGCCGTCGAAGCCCTGGATGACCACGTACTGGCCGGCGATGGGGCGCTGGACGACGCTGGCGTTGGGATTGAAGGGATTGACGTAGGCCGACATCAGGTTCCAGGACTCGAGCAAAGGCACGTCCAGGACCGAGACCGTCTGGTGCCCGCTAGCCGGCTGGCTGCACAGTACCTGAGCTCCAACCCTGCTCGCCCCAGCCTGCCCAACCGTTCCAGCGTCGTTGGGGACCACGGTGATGCTGTAATCACCGGGGAAGGGCACGGCCCAGGTCAGGCTGGCCGCTTGGGCCGCGCCGGGGCCCAGAGCCTGCGCGGTGACCGCCGCGCCGAGGCGCTCCTCGCCAATGTAGAAGCCCACCGGCAGGCCGGCCGAGACCTCCGCACTGCCGGTGTTGCTGATCAGCGCGGTGATGGTGACAGAGAAGGGTGCACTTGCGGCCGGTTCGGCGGAGACAAAGGCCACCGATAAGTCGGCAGCGGTGCAGGCGGCATGTACCACGAATGGCCCGCTGGTGGTGCTGTTGCCGACCTGGTCCGTCGCCACCACCCACAGGGTGTAACGTCCGGCCAACTTGGGCAGCAGGTCATGCCACCAGGCGTCGCCGTCCCGCGCCGCGCCCTGGACAATGACCTGGCCGGCCGGATCCTGGACCTGCAGCGCGACGTCGGTCGTCGGTCCGCCGTCAGACACGGTGCCCCTGAGCACCGTCGTCCGGCTGCCCAAGAGGGCCTCGGGAATGGCCGTGGTCACGGTGATGACCGGCGGCACGTTGTCAGCCCAGAAGCTCAACGTCAGCGGGTCGGTCGTGCGGTTGCCGACGACGTCCTGGGCGTAGACCGTGACCGTCTGCGAGACGTAGTCGGCCGTGCCCACGGTGGGGATCTTGTAGAGCCAGCGGCCGGCCGGCGCGACGCTGAGGCGCGGGGTCAGGGTCAGCCGGCTGCGCAGGTAGGCGCCGTCGTTCGTCGCAGTGTTCCGGTCGCAGATGGTCAGGGTCCAGGCGCCGGCCGAATCCTGGCCCTGGAACGCTCGCAGCGGGTCGGCCGGGCGGACGAAGCGGCCGTAGTCGGCCACGGTCACGTCGTCGTCGCCGGTCGCGCTCTCCGGCCCTTGCCCCGCCGCGTCGTTCAGGGTCACATCGTAGTTGCGGAACTCTGTGCCTGAGCGGCCGTCGTCGTCGAGCACCCGCACCGTCGCCCCGGCCGGCGAGGTCAGGTCTACCTGCAGGTCGTCGCGACGGGCGTGCTCGGCGGCGAAGCCCAGGCCCACGTCGCCGATGGTGAAGCTCTCGGTAACGGTGAAGGTGCGGATGATCGGCGTCCCGCAACCCGTACCGGCGTTGATGGCGACCGGGGCGGCAGGCGCGTCTTCGTAGATCACGGCCGTCGGGGAGATGACCGCCTGGAGATCCGCGGGCCGGCAGGCGCCGTTGAAGCACGCGGTCACGCTTGCCACGCCGCCGTTGTCGGCCACGTCGCCGGCAACCGTGAAGCTGCCCCCGCGCACCAGACTACTCGGCGCCACCTGCGTCGCGGCAAAGTCCAGCGCCAGGGTCGGCGGCTGGGCGTCGAGCCGGAACGGCAGCCCCGTGGCCCAAGCGGCCGACTGACCGAAGCCGTCGGTGGCGCGCAGGCGGAGGTTGAAGATGTCGCCGTGGGCGCCGGTCACACCCCAGACGCAGGCCCAGGCGCCGTCGGTCGGGCTGGCGTCGGGGCAGTTGATCGTCGTCGCGCCACCGCCCGGCGCCTGCACCTCCAGGCTTGTCAGCGGGACCCCCGCGGCGTCGTAGGCGTAGCCGCTCGTGGCGTTGGCCCCCGGCCTCAACAGGTAGGCCGGCTGCCGGACGCCGAAGAACTCCGGCGCGGAGCGGTCCACCGCGTGGTGCGCCCACAGCCATTCGACCGGCTGGCCGGAGGACGGGTGCGCGGCGTCGTAGATCTTCACCTCCAAGCCGGCCCACGGCTCGGGGCTGAGGCCAGTGTTCACCGTGGCGTACAGTGTGACCGTGGCCTCCTGCCCAGGCCCTACGTCGCCCAAGCCGACCATCTGGTGCTGTCCGCCGGCCAGGGCCAGCGCGTAGAGCGCGGTCACGTCGGCGCTCACCCCGTAAGCCGTGCCGGCCCCGCGGTTACGGTAAGTGAGGGTGTAGCTGACCGGCTGCCCGTTGCCGACCGGCGGGAGGCCGGTGTTCAGGAAGCCGAGGTGGGTTGTCACGTCGGCCGGCGGGCTGCCGAGCAGCAGATCACGCAGCCAGAACAGGCCGTCGGCCAGCAGGCTGTAGACTGTTCCCACGGGCTGGGTCGTCAGGCTGACCTCCGGGTCCACGTCGCCTTGGGCAGTCGCGCCTGGCCCGGCGGTCCCGTTCGGACAGACGCCGGAGCCGAGGTTGTCCCAGTGGAAGAAGTGGTCGAGGGTCAGGTCGCCGCCGGCGCGGGCCCCGTCTCCAATGACGGCGCTGCTGTTCACCGCGTTGGCGTTGGGCAGGACGGCCCACAGCCGCATAGCTCCTTCTTCACTGGCGAAGGCCAACAGGTTGAGGCCGGTCGTTGCCGGGTCGCCGATGCCGAGCCAGGCAAACGGTAGGTAGAGATCGCTCTGACCGCCGGCGGGGAGGCGTGGACCGAAGCCAGCGAGGACGCTGTAGCGGTACTGCTCCGGTCCCAGGTTGGCCGCCCAGTCCCATTCACTGCCGGTCCAGCGCAGCAGCAGGGCCGTGGCCGCATCGCGCACCCACACCAGGTAATCCGCCGCCAGGCCGGTCGGCAGGGTGATGACGGTGCTGTCCGGCAGAAGCTGGCCGCCCTGGTTGGTGAAGTACGGGTTGAAGGCGGTCGTCGCGCCGCCGGACTGGGTGTCCAGGTAGATGAACAGGTCGCCGTGCGTATTCCAGTTCGCGCCGGTCCAGGCCAGGCGGAGCGCCTCAGAGCCTGCACTGAGCGGAGTCGAAGTGTTCCATGTAACGTAGAGCTCCTGCTCGTCGCGGCGCAGCGGGCCGCGAGCGGCACGGCGGTCAACGCCCATGAGGGCACAGGTTCCACCCTCACCCCCAACCCCTCTCTCTGCGGAGGGAGAGGGGAGCCAGATGTAGTCGGGGGTCAGGGAACTGTCCACGTAGACCGGGCCGAAGGTCTGCCAGCGGGTGTTGCCCAGGGCGTCGTGGCTGCCGAGCTGGACCATGACCTTCTGGCCCTCACTGGCGGTGTAGCTGGCGGTCAGCGGCCCGCCGGCTGGAATGGTCTGCCACGACTCGTCGGTTAGAGTGCCCGTGGCCTGGGCGCTCCAGCGCACGGTGTAGCCGCTCACGCCACTGCCGTCGGTCGCGGCCGTCCAGGTCAGCGTCAGGTCGGGCGAGGCGGTCGTCTCGCCGGGCGCGACAGGTGCTCCGCCCGCGGTCAGCGCCAGGTCAACCCCAGCCGGGGCCAGCACGTCCACGACGATTTGCTGCATGACCTCCGTGGCATGGCCGGCCAGGTCCAGCGCCCGTGCCATGACGGTGAAGGTCGCGCCGTCGGGCAGCGGGCCGTCGGGCAATTGCCACGCCCCGCGCCATTCGCCACCTGCCATCGGCCATCCGCCATTGGCCATTCGCCATTCGCCATTCGCTATTCGCCATTCGATGCTTGCCACCCCCGCCGTGTCGGTCACTAGCCCGGTGATGTCCACCGTGCGCGGCTCGTAGTAGTGCGTAGTCGTCAACACCAGCGAGGTCACGGCGACCTGCGGGGCCTCGGCGTCCACGGTGACGGTGACGGCGTCGCTGGCGGTGTTGCCGGCCCAGTCGCTCACGGTCGCCTGGAGCACGTGCTGGCCGTCGCCGGCCGGGGTCCAGGCGGCCGTCCAGGTGACGTCGGCGATGGCGTCGCGGTCCCAGGTCTGGGATAGGATGGGCGCGCCGTCGGCGGTGACGGTCAGGGCTTGCAGTGAGGAGAGCATCGCCACGGCCTGGCCGCCGACGGAGACCGGGGCGAGGGCGTCGAGCAGGGCCGGCGCGCCGGAGATGGAGACCCAGAGACCGTCCGCGGCTTGCACATCCTGGAGCATGGCGCGCGGGGTGAAGCCGTACCACGCCAGACCTGACAGGTTTCGCAAACCTGTCAGGTCTTTCTGTTGGCGTTCCACGAACCGCGCTGCGGCCTCCGAGATAGCGAAACGACTAAAGTCGTGACTACCGGCCCCGGCGTCACCCGACGTCGCGCGGATGGCCGTCGTGGTCGCGCCGGCCGTGGTCGCGGATGAGCAGTTGCCAGCCGTGTCGCACGCGGCCGCGGTGGTGGAGACGATCTGCGGGTTGAGCACGCGGAGGCCCTGGTCGTGGTCGGCGACGTAGGCGAATGCCTGCCCTGAGCCTGCCGAAGGGGAGCTGGCGACGGCCACCCGGTTCGCGGTGCCGGGGGTGTCGGCGAAGGCGGCGAACTGCGGGTAGGTCGGATCGGACACGTCTATGACTTGCAAGCCGGCCGCGCCGTCGGCGACGTAGGCATATACGCCGGAGAGCGCGACCCCGCGCGCCTCGCCCACAGTGTCGTACAGGGACACGGGTTGCGGGCTGGCCGGGTCACTGATGTCCACGACGAGCAGGCCGGCCACGCCGTCGGCGACGAAGGCGTAGAGCAAATTGGCAATTTGCCCTACGGCGACCGCATAGGCCGTGCCGGGGGTTTCGACCCACCCCGCGGCCTGGGGGTTGGCCGGGTCGGTCACGTCGGCGAGCCGCAGGCCGTTGGCGCCGTCGGCCACCAGCGCGTACTGGCGGCCGGCGATCTCAGCCACGGCGACGCCATACGCGCTGCCGGGGGTGTCGAAGCTGCCGGCGGGCTGCGGGTGGAGCGGGTCGCTCACGTTGAAGGCTTGCAGGCCGGCGGTCCCATCGGCGACGAAGGCGTAGTGCAAATTGGCAATTTGCACTACAGCCACGTCGCGGGCGTCGCCGGCCGTGTCGGCGGTGGCGACCAACTGTGGGCTGGCCGGCGTGGACACCTCAACCACCTGCAAGCCCGCGCTGCCGGCCGCGACGAAGGCGTAGACCCTGGCCGGGACCGGCGTGGGGGTTGGCGTGGGGGTCGGCGTGGGGGTTGGCGTGGGCATGGGCACGCCGACCGGCACTGCGACCGGGCCGCGGACATTGTTGTTCTCGTCCGTCTCACCGATCTCACAGCGGTAGTCGGCGTAGGCCCAGGCGTTGTGGGTTCCGGCCGTGTCGAAGCCGGCCGTGTCGAACACCACGTCCTGGCTGGCGCCGGCTGCCAGCGGCGGGACTTGCAGCGCGTGGGCCGGAGCAGGATTGCACCCCGCCGGTGCGCTGTCGAAGTACAGCCCAGCCCAGGAGACCGAGGCGGCGTTCGCGCCACCGTTGCGGACGCGCACCACGTAGCGCACCGCCTGGCCCGCGGCCGGGTTGGCCGGGATGACGACGACGTTATCCACTGTCAGGTTAGGCTGGGGGATGCCGATCGCCACCGGGCCGTAGCGGTTGTTGTCCTCGCGGCTTTCGGCCACCGCGCAGGCAGGGTCGGCCGCGGCGTAGATGGAATGGCTGCCGCCCGTGGAGAAGCCGGTCGGATCGCTGAGGACGAGGTCGTAGCTCGCTCCGCTGGCGAGCGCAGGCACCGCCCCCTGTTGGTCGGGCAGGTCGCCGCAACCCGCCGGCGTCCGATCGCGGTAGAGGCCGGCGACCGTCGCCGCGCTGGCGGCCAGGCCCAGGTTGCGCACGTGCAGTGTGTAGACGACCGTCTGGCCGATGGCCGGCACGGCCGGGTCGAAGACGACGCTCTCCACTGCCAGGTCGGGTATCGGCTCGGTGCCGACCGTGATGCTCGCGGGGCCATAGGTGTTGTTGTCCTCGCGGCTTTCGGCCACCGCGCAGTAGTAGTCGGCGTAGGCGTAGATCTGATGGCTGCCGGCCGTCGTGAAGCCCGCGCCCGACACCGTGAAGGTATAGGCTTCTCCGGCCGCCAGGACCGGCAACTGGCCGTTTCGGTCGCCTGGGTCGTTGCAGCTCCCTGTCGGCGCGCGGTCCAGGTAGACGCCAGCCCAAGAGGAGACCCTGGTGCTGGCCTGGCCCTGGTTGTGGATGCGCACGCTGTAGGTGATCGGCTGGCTGACCAGCGGGCTGGCCGGATCCAGGGCGACATTCTCAATGATCAGATCCGGCATCAGCTCCGCGCTGACCTGGACAGTCACGGTGTAGACGTTGTTGACCTCGTCCGACTCCTCGCGCAGACAACTGAAGTCGGCGAAGGCGTGGACGGTATGGCTGCCCTGCGTTGCAAAACCATAGGTGAAGACGGCCACGTCAGCCGTCCCGCCGGGGGTCAGGGCCGGTATCTGGCCCGTGTTGGCCCAGGCCGGATCGCCGCAGCCGATGGGCACGTGATCGGTGTAGACTGCCATACCGGTCACGTTCACGGCCGCGGTGCCCTGGTTGCGCACGTGCGCGGTGACTGTGAGCCATTGCCCCGCCGCCGGCTCGGCCGGGTCGAGCGTGATGCTCTCGACGACCAAGTCAGGCATCAGCGGCGGACCGACGTTGACGGTGGTCGTATAGACGTTGTTGACCTCGTCCGACTCCTCATGCAGACAACTGAAATCGGCGAAGGCGTGGATGGTGTGGCTGCCCTGCGTGGCGAAGCCATAGGTGAAGACGGCCACGTCCGCCGTCCCGCCGACGGCCAGGGCCGGTATCTGGCCCGTGTTGACCCAGGCCGGATCGCTACAGCCGGTGGGCACGTGGTCGGTGTAGACCGCCAGACCGGTCACGTTCACGGCCGCGGTGCCCTGGTTGCGCACGTGCGCGGTGACTGTGAGCCATTGCCCCGCCGCCGGCTCGGCCGGGTCGAGCGTGATGCTCTCGACGACCAAGTCAGGCATCAGCGGCGGACCGACGTTGACGGTGGTCGTATAGACGTTGTTGACCTCGTCCGACTCCTCATGCAGACAACTGAAATCGGCGAAGGCGTGGATGGTGTGGCTGCCCTGCGTGGCGAAGCCATAGGTGAAGACGGCCACGTCCGCCGTCCCGCCGACGGCCAGGGCCGGTATCTGGCCCGTGTTGACCCAGGCCGGATCGCTACAGCCGGTCGGCACGTGGTCGGTGTAGACCGCCAGGCCGGACACGTTCACGGTGGCCGTGCCCTGGTTGCGCACGTGCGCGGTCACTGTGACCCATTGCCCCGCGGCCGGCGCAGCCGGATCGAGCGTGATGCTCTCGACCACCAGGTCAGGCATCAGCGGCGGGCCTACCTGGACGGTCGCCGTGTAGATGTTGTTGGTCTCGTCCATCTCCTGGTGCAGACAACTGGAGTCGGCGAAGGCGTGGACGGTGTGCGCCCCCTGCGTGGCAAAGCCGTAGGTGAAGACAGCCACATCAGCCGTCCCGCCGACGGCCAGGGCCGGTATCTGGCCTGTGTTGACCCAGGCCGGATCGCCGCAGCCGGTCGGCACGTGGTCGGTGTAGACGGCCAGGCCGGCGATGCCCGAGGCCGCAGTGCCCTGGTTGACGACGTGTACCGTGAAAGTGATCCATTGCCGCGCCGCTGGCTCGGCCGGGTCGGTGGTGATGCTTTGGATCGCCAGGTCAGGCGCGGCCATGGTGACGTCCACCGGGCCGAAGAGGTTGTTTGTCTCGTCCAACTCCTCGGTCAGGCAGGTGAAGTCCACGAAGGCGTGGAGTTGGTGCGGCCCGTAGATGGCGAAGCCAGGGATGGTGATGGTCACGGTCGCCGCCTCGCCCGCGGCCAGGGCAGGCACCTGACCCGTGTTGGCCCAGGCGGGATCGCCGCAGCCGGTCGGCACGTGGTCAGTGTAGACCGCCACGCCGGTGATGCCCGCGGCGGCCGTGCCCTGGTTGCGCACGCGCACCGTGACCGCGAACATCTCGGCGACCTCCGGCGCAGCCGGGTCGAGGGTCAGGCTCTCGATGGTGAAATCGGGCAGCAGCGGTGGGCCGACGTTGACGGTCGTCGTGAAGACGTTGTTGGTCTCGATGCTCTCGGTGATGGCGCACGTGTAGTCTACGAACGCAGCGGCCATGTGCTCCCCTTGAGTCGTGAAGCCGGTGGTGACGATGGTGACTGTCGCGGCCGCGCCCGCGGCCAGGGTCGGCGCGAGCACGACGTTGGCCCAGGTCATGTCGCTACAGCTCGTCGGCACGTGATCGGTGTAGACCGCCAGGGCCGCAACCCACGCCGTGGCTTTCGTGCCCTGGTTGCGGACGCGCACGGTGTAGGTGACATACTCCCGCGCCGGCGGCTCGTCCAGGTCGGGCGTCAGGCTTTCGATCACCAGGTCGGGCTGGAGCGGTGGGCCGACCGTGACGAGGGTCGAGGTGACGTTGTTGGTCTCGTCGGTCTCGGTCACGGAGCAGGCGACGTCCGCGAACGCGTAGACCATGCGCTGACCCTCGGCCGGGAAGGGCGGGCTGGTCACGGCTACGTCCGCGCTCGCGCCGGGCGGCAACGAGGGGACGGCCCCGGTGTTGATCCAATTGGGATCGCTGCAGTCGGAGGGCGGCTCGTCCAGGTAGACCGCCAGGCTCGCGGCGGCGCTCTGGGCTGCGCCCTGGTTCTTCACCTGCACCGTGTAGGTGAACCACTCGCCCGCGGGCGGGCCGGCTGGGTCGGTGGTGATGCTCTCGACCACCAGGTCAGGCGCGAGCACGTCCAGGCTGATGGGACCGAAGACGTTGTTGCTCTCGGTCGTCTCGGTGAGCACGCAGCCGTAGTCCGCGAAGGCGTAGACGTGGTGGGTCCCCGGCGTAGCAAAGCCAGAGTCGGTGACAGTGAAGGTGAAGCTCTGGCCGATCGCCAGCGGCGGCACCTGCGCTCCGCGGTCGGCGATGTCCACGGTAGGGCAGCCGTCCGGCACACGGTCAATGTAGACGCCAGCATAGGAGATCGAGTGCGCCTCGGCCGTGCCCTGGTTGCTCAACTGGACGACGTAGGTGATGGGCTGGCCGACCGACGGGCTGAGCGGATCGTGTGTCACGTCGTCCAGCACCAGATCGGGCAGCAGCGGCGGGCCGACGGTGATCGTGGTCGAGGTGACGTTGTTGACCTCGTTATCCTCCGCCACGCCGCACTGGAAGTCGGCGAAGGCGTGGATGGTGTGCTGGCCCTCGGTCGAGAAGGGTGAGCCGGTCACGGTCAGGTCCACGGCCGCGC
>JACNHM010000152.1 GCA_014383605.1 Chloroflexota bacterium | reverse complement strand
CCGGGGATGGTCGACTATCAGGGGTGAGAGACATTAGGCCACGGGAGTGCAAAGCACTAGCCAGGGAAATCTGTGAACTCCTATATCAGCCGGGTGTAGAGCAACAGGATATTGCCCTCTTGCGGCGTCTGCCCGCTGCTCCTCGCAAACTCGTTGGTCCGAGTGGCTTGAGTGACAACGACTTGTCACTGGTCGTGCTCGGGCTCCACCTGATCGGTCATGGAGATCCAGTATATATCCTGACCAACGATCAGGATCTGTTATACTTCATCACCTGGCTGCGGTCTAGGACCGAGGCTCGCCAGCAGTGGGGGAACCTGGTCGCGATGCAGGGACTGCAAAGCCTGACCTATCTGGAACTGATCCACCGGGACTGCAAGATCCAGACCAAACAGATGGAGGATCTCATCAACTTTTACATGGTCGAGCACTTTAATCGTAGGGAACTGGCGGGGACGAACAAGGGGAACTCTATCCTCATGCAACTCATCGACACGCGCGACAGCCTGACCGAATCCGTCCGCATCAAGTTGGCAGGACAAGGAGCATTGGCATGACCGACCTAGACCCATCCGTCGATTCGTTGCTGGCCGAGTTGAAGGCTTCACTCTCACAAGCAGGCGGGGAGGCTGCACTGCGCCGCATCAACGCCGAGCGGCTACTGCGGCTCTTGGCCGACGAGTTCGTAGAAAGCCGCCAGGCAGAACGCATCCGCATTCTACCTGACCATAGGTTGGCCGGTGAGCCAGGGGCTGACTTTTTGCTCCAGATAGACGATTATGACATCCGGCTACTGTTTCTGGATGCTCCGGGCGGCGAACCGATTCTCGACGCAGAGCAACTACCCGAGTTCCTGAGCCTGCTCGAAGACAATCCAAGCACCGTGGCTTTGGTCCTGGTTTGGACGACGGATGACCTTCAAGCTGTTTCACTATCCGTGCTACGCATCCGCTATCTCTCCCAGAATCCAGACCGACTGAATGCGCTGCTGGCGGAGGCCAGTCCCTTGCCAGAAACCCTACGGACGTTGGTAGAGAGGCAGACCAAACTCTGGGAGGCTGGCCTGGACAAAGCGCCTCACACAGCGGCCAAGGCAACTGACATGCGGCGACTGTTCGAAGAGGCTATTGGAGATGCGATTGAGACCGAACGCGGGCGGTCATACCGTTACGCCGAACGCAAGTTGGCTGCCCGGCAGTTCCCGGTGGAGGAAGAGAAGCACCTTATCTTCTCTGTTTTGGGAGAGGCTCTCGCCGGGGCCTCGGCCATGGAACTGGTACCCCGGCTCACACGCCTGTCACAGCGAGGTAGATGATGATTGACTACGTCAAGATGATCAACTGGCGCGCCTTTGACGAGCACGAGGTCCACTTTGGCCCTGGCATTACCTTCATCATGGGTGCGAACGGTATCGGTAAAACCTCCATCTTGGAGGCCGTGGCCTATGCCTTCACCGGTGAACCTTCCACCGTCAAGGACAGGCGCAAACTCCTGCGTGACCCAAACCAGGTGGCCACGGTTCATCTGAGATTTACGGTCGATGAACAAGCATACCTGGTCGAACGGTCCCAGTCACAGCGAAGTGCCGATCGTGCTACGTTGACCCGACTTGCGGACGGGAAGCAATTGGCATCGAGCCACAGACGAGTCACCCAGGCGATTGAGAAACTGATGGGTGTGTCCACAGACTTTTTGCAGCGCATCGTCTATATGGCCGAAGGCGACGTGTTTCGCTTTCTTGACAAACCACCAGGTCAGGCACTGGACCTGCAAATCCGCCAGGTCCTAGGATTGACGCAATTGGACGAATTCATGCAAGCGCTGGGAATGGCTGAGAAAGAACTCGGAGAGCGGATTCGAGACTTGCAGAAGCTGCTAGCTGACTGTGAGCGGCTGGGAGGCGGGGGAAACCCAGGATTTGAGCATCACATGCACGATACAGATGAGAGACGCAGGCGACTGTTGGCTGATCTGCGGTCGGTTCAAGATGAGATTGCTATACACAGACACGAACATGAGGATTTGCAGCGTTTGAGGGAGCTTCTTGACAGAGCGTTGCCTGCTCTGGAACGCGATTCCGACATCTGGCAGACCGCACAGCAGCAGCCTGTACTCGCTCTCTTTGATGAGCTAGAAGTCAGAGCTAATGGAATGCAGGGCACCGTTCAGCAGGCCAGGGAGGATTTGGCCCGGTTGCAGGGAGAACGGTCGGCCTACCAGGATATTCTCGAGATTCTGGAGCCGTACGCGGGTCGGGCGGAAACGTTACCCTGCCCCGTCTGCGGCAAGCCGATGACGTCGGGCGAGCGCGATCGCATCACGCAGGATATTCAAGGAAACATGGACCGCATCGCCGACGAAGCGAACAAAATCAAGGTACGCCAGTATGAAGCTGAAGGGAAGTTGGAAAGGATGCAGTGGCAGCTCAGGGAAGTGAACGAGTTACGCAATTCCGTAGCCCATGGTCGTTTCCGGTCGGTTAGCCCTAGCGCTCGCGTTCCCGACCTGATACGGGCAACTCAGGTCGAACCAGCAATAGTCCCAGTTGCACTAGACGAACGAGCCGCTAGTCTTGAACAGGAGATTGCCCACTTGGAAGGAGAGAGGGCCGAGTACCTGGCCATTCGACACCGACTACAATACCTGGGATACGACTCTCCAGAAGAGGCTAGCGAAGCGCTGGTCGGATTGGAGACCCGTTCCCTTTCCCTGCGGGCCGCTCACCGTGCTGCTCAGGAAACCTTGACCACCCAGCGCAACGTGGACATGGCAGCGATCTACGACCAGGTTGCCCGTGTCTGGGAGGTATTCACCGGAGATGCCAACTGGCGCATCGAGCTGGACACAACCGGTATGCCCATGCTGCAGGATGGCGAAGGTCGCCAGCTCGATCTGAGCCAGTTCAGTGGTGGTGAAAAGACTGCTCTGCTGGTCATGTTGCACACTATCATTGCCCATCACTTTTCGCAGAGCGACTTCCTGCTCATTGATGAACCATTGGAGCATCTGGATCCGATCAATCGCCGCTCGCTGATCCGCTTCCTGGTGGGTGCCTACCGGCGCGGGAGCTTTGAGCAGGCCATCGTCGCTACGTTCGAGGAGTCACTGATCCGGAAGTACATGTCGGAAGAGGGTGTGAACGTCATCCACTTATGAAACTCCGATGCAGGGTAGCCTGAAGACAATGAGTCAATTGCCTCCTCAGCAATCCAATACTGTGGGAGACAGTAGGAACCAAGGAGCACCTCGATGAGTGCTGGCTCGGTGAACCATAGCGAACTGAAAGGACAGGAGTTCGTCAAACGGCTCTCTGACGAGGCGCTGCGCCAAGTTGCCGACGAAACAGAAGGAGAATGATTATGGCCGCCTCTGCCTGGCATCAACTTTGCGCCTTGCGCGAAGACGTTCGCACAGGTCGATTGACCCTGGATGAATTCGCCGCTGACCTGAACGGCGTGCGCACCGGCGAGTCGCCGCCGGTCTATCGGGAGGCGACGATGTTCTTTTCCCGCACCTACCCCACCTATCGGATGAAGCAACTGGTGCGGGATGTCCTACTGCGTTTAGCCGGAGAGGGAGGCAAACCGGTTCAGCAACTCCAGGTGGCCTACGGCGGCGGCAAGACCCACACCCTGATCACGCTGCTACACCTGGCCGAGCAAGGTCAGGGGTTGGCCGATCACGCCACAGTGCGGGAGTTTATCACTTTCACCGGACTGCCCCAACCGCCCCGAGCGCGGGTTGCCTTGCTTCCCTTCGACAAGTTCGACGTCAAGGAAGGGCTGGAGGTCTACGGCCCCGATCGCTGCATCCGCCGCGTCCGCACTCCTTGGGGAGCGCTCGCTCACCAACTGGCCGGGGATGCTGGCTACACCCGCCTCAAGAGTCACGACGAGGACTTCATCGTCCCGGCCGAGCCCTTGCTGGTGGACCTGCTGCGGGCGCCACAGAAGGAGGGATTGGGCGCTCTGGTGCTGGTGGATGAGGCTGTCTGGTACTATCGCAACCTGGTGCTTTCCAACCCGCGCTTCTTCGGTGCGCTCAAGGATTTCTACCAGGTGCTGACCCAGGCGGTGGTTAAGGTGGAGCGGGCGGCGATGGTCACCGGGTTGATCGCCTCCAAGGTCGAGGCCAGAGATCAGACCGGCATTCAATGTCTTGGGGCACTGGAGGATATCTTCGGGCGCATCGCCGAGCCGGTGGAACCGGTAACGCGCGATGACGTGGCCGAGGTGCTGCGCCGTCGTCTTTTCGAGACGGTAGCAGGCGAGGCGGAACGGCGGCCGGTGGTGGACGCGATGATGGCAGCGATGCAGCGACTTCCCCTGCGGGACGCTCAACGAGATCAAGCCGCCTACGATCGGATGCTGGACAGTTATCCCTTCCACCCTGACCTGATCGAGGTTCTGTACCAGAAATGGACTCAGTACGACCAGTTCCAGCACACGCGCGGCGCCCTGCGGTTGCTGGCCTATGGGCTGCGCGAGATGGCGGAGCATGACCTCTCCCCCCTTGCCGGCCCCTGGACCCTGCTGAGCGCCGATGGTCCCGCGCTCTCCCCTGCCTTGAACGAACTGATCCCCATCTGCCAAGAGCGGGAGAAGTGGGGGGCGATCCTGACGGGCGAACTGGAGAAAGCCCGAGAGGTGCAGGGAGGGCTGCCGACCCTGCGCCATCGGGAGATCGAGCAGGCCATCATCGCCACCTTCCTGCACTCCCACCCACCGGGGCAGCGTGCCGCGCCGTCCGAGTTGCTGGCCCTGCTGGTCCACCCCGAAGTGGACGCGGCCGCGTTGGAGGAAGGCTTGCGCAAGTGGCGCGGCCTCTCCTGGTTCCTGGTGGAAGATCCAGAAGTATGGCGATTGAGCACCCATCCTAACCTCAACCACATCCACGTTCGGGCCATGCAGCATCTCAGCGAGGAGGAGGATGTAAATCCGGAACTTCGCCGCCGTATCCGCAACGTGCCGGCGCTGCGGGATGCCGATCCGGACGTGGTGGTGCACATGCTGCCCAATACGCCGGCTGATGTGCCCGACAACCTGCAACTGCACTATCTGGTACTGGGGCCGGAGTGTGCCGTGGAGGCCGGGAAACCTCTTCCCGCCATCGTGGAGGCCTACTTCGACGAGGTGACCGGGTCGCAAAACCCCCGCATCTATCGCAACAACCTCGTCGCCCTGGTGCCGGAAGCTTCTCGTCTGGCCGGATTACGGGAACAGGTACGGCGTTGGCTGGGCTGGGACCGCGTCGAGGGTGGCCAGGAGTACCGCCAGGTGCTCAGCGACTACCAGAAACAGGAGCTACCCCACCGCAAGGGCGATGCGGCCAACAACCTTCCCGAAGCAGTGATCGGGGCTTACAACCTGTTGGTCGCCGTGGACGAGACCGGTGAGATCCGCGTACAGAGCTTGCGCCACGCCGAAGGCACGGCCTTCGACCGTGTCCGGAACACCCTGGTGGAGGAGGAGCGCATCCTCGTCACCACGTTGGACCCCGACTTGCTTCTTCCCGGCAGTTATCTGGACCTCTGGGGGCCGGAAGAGGAGAGCAAGCGGGTCACTGCGTTGATGGAAGCCTTCGGCCAGTTCACTCGCCTCCCCCGTCTCTTGCGCCCAGAAGCTCTCCATGACTCCCTGCGGCGAGGCGTGCAGGAGGGCACCCTGGTACTGCGGCTGATCCGTGGCGATGGTTCCCTGCGCACCTTCTGGCGCATTCCGCCCGACGACGACACCATGCACCGGCGTGAGCTGGAGGTGCAGCCAGCGCAGAAAGCCATCCTGCACACCCTGGACGCTGATCTGCTGAGGCCAGGAACCGTGGGGGAACTCTGGCCGCCGCCCCAAGGTCCCATGTCTCTACAGACATGGCGATCCCTCTTCGATGGTCAACGGGCTCCCCGGCTCTCTGGTCCCATTGTGCTGGATGAGGCAGTGCGCGCAGGGGTACGTCAAGGGCTGCTCATGGCCCGAATAGAGGAGGCGGCCTACTTCCGCGAGCTTCTGCCAGAAGGCCCGTTGTCTGACAATCTGCAACTTGTAGCGCCGCCACAGCCTCTGCGTGGTGCAGACCTCAGGCCTCAGGCTTTGCCTGAAGCCTGGCAGGACAGCAAGGCAGCCCTTCAGGCTCTGAGCGATGCCCTGGCCGCCCGATATGGGTATCGTCTCCCATGGGTCCTGCTCCAGGAAGCCGTGAACGAGGCGCTAAGGTTGCGCCTCTTCGAACGGACCCCCGACAGTGGCCCCTGGCCCTGCTCCCCGGCCGCCATGGGTGATGTCGTCTTCCAGGTCACTGAGGAGGTACACCTGACGCCGGATGCCGTGGCCGTGGCCCTTTCGTACACCGGCAGCACGCTTCCCACGCTTCGGGAGGTTAAGGAGGCTGCGGAGACACAGATCCTGGGGCGTGACATCCCGGAGAAGCAGTTTCTCACCGCCGTCCAGGACGCCCTGGACCGCGGTCTCGTGCAGACCGAGGAAGATCGCGGCGCCCTCTCTTTGGCCTGGCGCATTCATCGCCCCTTGCGGGTGCTCATAGCAGAGACCGTCTTGGGGCCGGTGGAACTGCAGAAGCTGGCCGAGGCGGCCGAGCAACTGCTCTCCACCGCGCCGGGGTTGGACTTCACTTTCCGCGTCGTCCTCAGTGCGGAGGGGGAACTGCCGGACGAGGAGACCCTGGAGCGGCTGAACGCCGCGCTGGAGGAGGTCAAGGCCGGCTGGCGGTTTGGAGGTCCGTTGATCACAGGATGAACGTGTTAAACTTGGCAGCAATGACATAGGTTGCCCCATCGCAGGACAGTAGTTAACGTATGAGCCGATGGCGTCAACCTCCTGTGCGGGGTAGGCTGGCTGGGTCTCATAGTCCCATGCGTCCTCTAACTCACCTATACCGCCTGAGACCCGCAGCCGTTTGCCCGGGACTGCGGTTACGACGGATCGCCTTTCCGTTGGGACGAGGAACGACGCTTCCTGCTGCGCTGCGAGCTGGACGCCGCCTACTTCCACCTCTACGGCATCGCCCGCGACGACGTGGACTACATCATGGACACCTTCCCCATCGTCAAGCGCAAGGACGAAGCCGCCCACGGCGAGTACCGCACCAAGCGCGTCATCCTGGAGATCTACGACGCCATGCAGAAGGCCATGGACAGCGGCGAGCCGTACCAGACGCGGCTCGATCCGCCGCCGGCGGATCCGCGCGTGGCGCATCCGGCGAGAATGGAGGGAAAGTGAACGGCCTCGAACAGCTGGCAGCAATGATCCGGCAGAGAAACAGAGTGGCGCGTGACATCGCGTCTCTGATAGGGCGGCCTGGACAGATGGGCCACATCGGCGAGTTCATTGCGTCTCAGGTCTTTGGCATTCAGTTGGAGGAGTCGGCGTCGCGAAAGGCCGTCGACGGCCACTTCACGCAAGGACCACTGGCTGGATGCTCCGTGGACATCAAATGGTACGCACTCCAGGAAGGGTTGCTGAACATCAGCCCCTCCGACCTTCCAGACTTCTACCTCGTCTTGGCGGGACCGAGGTCGATCAGCCAGTCCTCCCGAGGTGGCTTCCGACCCTGGACCATCGCTTCCGTTCACCTTTTCCAAGCCTCGGAGCTGACTCACGACCTTCGCAAGCGGGGAGTCAAGGTAGGAGTCGCGTCCTCAGTGCGCCAGGTCCTGTGGCAGGAGGCTGAGATCTACCCACAGCAGCGAAACCGCCGACTCGTGCTGACGCCCGGGCAACGCGAGAAGCTCGCCCTCTTCGCCTGATCTGAGAAGGAGGCCGTCATGGTACTGCCCGATGTTCTGGAACCAGGGCTCAAGGTGGTGTTCTGCGGCTCGGCGGTAGGTAGTGTCTCGGCGCGCAGAGGTGCCTACTACGCCCATCCTGGCAACCGGTTCTGGCGGGTGCTGCACCTGGTCGGGCTGACGCCGCGCCAACTGCGGCCTGAGGAGTACGCTACTCTCCCTGAGTATGGCATCGGTTTGACGGATGTCGTGAAGGGAGCGTCGGGTAGAGATATCGACATCTCGCACGGAGAGATGGCCAGCAGCCGGGGGCGACTGGCCCTGCAGGCGAAGATCGAACGGTTTCGGCCTCGAGCCCTGGCGTTCAACGGCAAGAAAGCCGCGCAGGTCTTCCTGGATACACCGTACGTGAGCTACGGTCGCCAGCCGGAGCGCCTGGGACCCAGCGAGATCTTCGTGTTGCCCTCCACATCGGGAGCGGCGCGCCGATACTGGGATCTCACCCACTGGGTTGAGCTCGCTGACTTCGTAGGCAGATGGCTTGCATCGTCGTCAGGCGTCTAGCGTGAGAAGAGGGAGGATAGAGCAACCGTGGCCTTCAGCAGACCAACGATCATCGATCAGGACCTGTCCCAGGTTCGGGCTCTGCGGCCCGTGGGTGTGCAGTCACACCTCTTCACTGAGGACTGGCTCCAGCGAGTTCTCTTCGCCCATCCGCACCTGCTGCCCATAGAGGACATCGAGCCAGACTTCGGCCCACTCGTGCCCCTGGCGCGGGAGTTCTCGGTTACCGCCGGCAGCATTGACATCCTGTACGCCACAGCCGACGGCTCCATCTGCATCGTGGAAACCAAGCTCTGGCGCAATCCCGAGGCCCACCGCACGGTGTTGGCGCAACTGCTGGACTACGCCAAGGGTCTGGCCAGCCTGGACTACGCGGACTTCAAGACCAGGGTCGAAACGGCTGCGCAGCGACACGGCTATCCATCCGACCTTGATCAGATCATGGCTCGCGCAGTGGGGCACCAGACCTTCGACAGCATTGGCTTCGAGCAAGGCATGCGCCGCTCCCTGGCCACGGGGAACTTCCTGCTGCTCATCGTGGGCGATCGGATCCGGCCTGGTGTGGCCATGCTGTCGGACATCCTGGGTGCCACACCGCACCTGGAATTCTCGTTGGCCATGGTCGAGATCGCCTTCTATCGGCTCGACCCCGGGCAGGAGTGGCCAGTTCTGGCAGTGCCTTCAGTCGTCGGTCGCAGTCACGAAGTGACGCGGGCCGTGGTGCGCATCCGCTACGAAGAGAAGCGTCCCGAAGTGGATGTCGCCGCCGCCGAGGACGAGACACAAGCGTCCGGCCGGACCAATCTCGATCTCTTCCTGAAGTCGCTGCCCTCTGGCGTTGACGAGATCTTCAGGACCTACCTGGAGCGCTGGATGGCGGGGCCATTCACGGTGTACTGGGGCAAGGTCGGCTTCAGTCTCCGCTATGCGCCGAAGACGAAGCTGGTGACCATCTTTGACGCCTACCCGGACTACATGTGTCTGTTCATGGAGAAGTGGCTGCCGAGTTGGGGACATCCCACGGCAGCCTACCAGGCTTACCGAGAGGCCATCGGCGGGATTCCCGAGGTTGATCGCACCCTCGTCCGTGACGGTCGCTACATGAGTTACGCTCGGATGAGCTTGGAGGACGTGCGGACCGTCCTCGAGGCCACCGACCGCCTGGCCCGGGCTTTGGCAGCAGGGCAGAGATGACCATCTGAGACCGCTGCCGCTCTGCTGCGTGCACGTGGTGTTGAGAGCCGGATGACCGTTCATCTCTACTTTGCCCCAGCTGCCGCAGGCAAGACCACCTGCGTGCTGAACCTCGTCCGCAATGCGGCCGCAGGCTTGCGGGCCATCCCTCGCGTCGTCGTCCCGACCCAACTGCAGGTGCGCGCCTGGCGTCGCCGGCTGG
>JACNHM010000356.1 GCA_014383605.1 Chloroflexota bacterium | reverse complement strand
TCTCGTTTTCCTGCAACGCCGCCGCTGTGTCGTGCAGGACGATCTCGCCGGTCTGTAGCACGTAGCCCCGGCTGGCGACGGACAGAGCCATCAGCGCGTTCTGCTCCACCAGCAGGACGGTGGTGCCCTGGCTGTTGATGGCCCGGATGGTATCGAAGATCGCTTCCACCAGGATCGGCGCCAGGCCCATGGAAGGCTCGTCCAGAAGGATCAGGCGGGGGTTGGCCATCAAGGCCCGCCCGATGGAGAGCATCTGCTGTTCACCGCCCGACAGTGTGCCAGCCACCTGCTTGGCCCGCTCCTTCAACCGCGGAAAGAGGACGAAGACCCGCTCCATGTCGCGAGCGATCCCCTCCTTGTCCGAACGGGCATAGGCGCCCATCTCCAGATTCTCCACGACCGTCAGGCGGCCAAAGACGCGGCGACCCTCTGGCGCTTGCGACACGCCGCGCATCACGATCTCGTGCGCCGGCAACTCGTGGATGAGTTGCCCCTCGAGATGGATGGTCCCTTCACGCGGGTGCAGGATGCCGCAGATGGTGTTCAACGTGGTGCTCTTGCCCGCGCCATTGGCCCCGATGAGGGTCACGATCTCGCCCTCGTCCACGTGGATGGAGATGCCCTTGAGGGCGTGGATTGCGCCGTAGTAAGTGTGGATATCGTTGACTTCCAGCAGAGCCATGTTACGCCACCGCCCTTCTTCCCAGGTATGCTTCGATCACTTTGGGGTCGCATTGGACATGGGTGGGAGTCCCTTCGCAGATCTTCTCCCCGTAGTCCAGCACCGTCACCACTTCGGAAATGCCCATCACCACGCGCATCTGGTGCTCGATGAGCAGGATGGTGATGCCCAGCTCGTCGCGCAACCTCTGGATGAAGGCCATCATCTCCCGCGTCTCGGCCGGGTTCATGCCCGCCGTGGGCTCGTCCAGAAGCAGCAGCTTGGGTTTGCTGGCCATAGCGCGGGCGATCTCCAGCCGCCGCTGATCACCGTAGGGCAGGTTCTTGGCGAACCGGTCTCCCCGACCGGTGAGGCCGACGAAGCCCAGCATGCGCCTGGCTTCCTCCAGCGCTTCCGCCTCCTCGCTTTGCACGCCCCTGGTTTTGAAGATGGCACCGAACAGCCCTGCCTTGAGGTGGGGGTGCTCTCCCACCAGCACATTCTCGATGACCGTCATGTTCTGAAACAGGCGGATGTTCTGGTAGGTGCGGGCGATGCCCAAGCGGGTGATGCGGTCCGGCGACATGCCATCCACAGGGCCGTCATCGAAAAGGATCGTCCCCTCCTCGTGCCGGTAGAACCCAGTGATACAGTTGAAGAAGGTCGTTTTGCCGGCGCCGTTGGGGCCAATGATGCTGTGGATGGATTGTTCTTCGACTTCGACGTCGAAGTTGCTCACAGCGGTCAGGCCTCCGAAGCGCTTGGTGACCTTCTCTGCTTTGAGAATCGTCCTCATGCTGGCTATTCTCCTCCTACTATGGCTTCGGCTTCATGCAACTCCAGCCGGCGCCGCTCCTCAGGCAGCAAACCTTCGGGCCGCAGCAACATCATGAGCACCAGGGCGACGCCATATATCAGCAAGCGGTACTCGGCGAACTCGCGCAGGATCTCCGGCAAGCCGATCAGAGCCAGTCCGCCCACGATCACGCCCGGGATGTTGCCCATGCCACCGACGATGACCAGACACAGGACGTTGATGGAGATCATCAACTGGAAACTGTGCGGGTAGATGGAAGTCAGCTTGCTGGCGAAGATGGCGCCGCTCAGCCCGGCGAAGGCCGCACCCGTGGCGAAGGCCAGCAGTTTGGTTCGCACCAGGTTAATGCCCATGGCCTCGGCCACGTCCTCGTCCTCGCGCACGGCCATCCACGCTCGTCCCAGCCGGGAGATCTTGACCCGCTGGGATATGAAGGCCGCCAGGACGCACCCGGCCAGGAACAGGTAGTACAGCGTCTGGGGCGTCTTCAGTTCCAGGGGGCCGACGACGGCCTCGGGGATCAGAGTGATGCCGTTGGAGCCGCCGATGTAGGGTTTCAGCCAGTCCGATATGGCCAGCCTCTGGATGATCTCGCCGAAGCCCAGGGTGACGATGGCCAGATAGTCGCCACGCATGCCCAGCACGGGGACGCCCAGGATGATGCCAAACAGTGTGGCCAGGAGGACGGCAAAAGGCAACGCCTGCCAGAACGTCAGGTGGAAGGGAAGCCAGCCGATCTCCGGTGAGGTGAGCACGCCCATGGTGTAGGCTCCGATGGCGAAGAAGGCCACGTGGCCCAGGCTCAGCAGGCCGGCGAAACCGACGACGATGTTCAGCCCCAGTCCCATGAGCACGTAGCGGCTGACCTCGTTCAAGACCTCGCTGGGATAGGAGCCCAGCAGAGGCAAGAGCAGCACGATCACGCCTAGCAATGCCCACCGCCCCCACTGCATGGTCTGCTGGCCCCTGGGAGACAGGTTGCTCGTGCGTGCCTTGAACCTATCCTGGACCACGTCCCAGAAGTAGCCAGCAACGGCGGTGACGACGAAGATGATGATGGCCACCCAGAGAGAGACCCCCCGTCCAGCGAACAGCGCACTGTTGAGGATGGCGATGAGGGGTATCAGGCCCAGCCCCAGCAGGATGCCCCGTCCCAGCCGCGGCGGCAAGGCGAGGAGCAGAGCGACCAACGCGGCGACGCCTGTGCCCACAAGCAACAGAACGATCAGCCCCGTGCTCCCCTGGCGGCCGAACGTCAGCAGGCTGTAGAGGTCAGGAGAGGCGTTGGCAAAGACCTGGCGCAGGTCAACGGCGCCGCCGATGAGCACCAGCACAGCCAACAGTGCGCTAACTATCAAGCCGGCCAGGGCGCCACCGACAACCAGCGACAGGCGGGAAGGCTTTCCTTCCTGATCGCCTATCCGCCGCACGGCCATGAAGGCGGCGAACACGAACATGAGCAAGAGGATGGTTTGTCCCATGGACAGGATGCCGGGGATGATGGGACGGCGATTGGCTGCCTCCAGCAAGCCCACCAGCGACACCAGGAGGGCCACGATGCCCGCTATCAGCCCGACCTGGATGGACGATAGCCAGTCGAAACGGTTTCTTGCGTTCATAGTCTGCACCTCACGCCTTCTTGACGGCCAACCGTTCGCCCATGATGCCCGTCGGCCGGAAGATAAGGACCAGCACCAATAAAACAAAGGCCAGAGCATCGCGCAGTTGATAGGGCGCGGGGATGCCCAGCCCATCCAGGACCAGGTTGGGGAACAGAGACTCGGCGATGCCCAGGAACAGGCCGCCCAGCGCAGCTCCGGTGACGTTGCCGATGCCGCCCAGCACGGCGGCAGTGAAGGCCTTCAGGCCGGGCATGAAGCCCATGATGAAGGTCACCTGCCGGAACTGCAGGGCATAGAGCAGGCCAGCGGCGCCGGCCAGGGCGCCACCCAGGACAAAGGTGATGACGATGATCTGATCCACGTTGATGCCCATCAGCGAGGCAACGTCCTTGTCCTCCGAGACGGCTTGCATGGCCTTGCCCACTTTGGTGCGCTCCACGAAGAGCCACAGCCCCAGCAGCATGATCAGCGCCGAAACGATCACCACCACTTCGATTCTCTGGATCCTGATGGCGCCCACGGTCCAGACACCTTTCAGGATCTCTAGCTCGGGATAGCTCTTGATGCCAGAGCCAAACAGGCCACGAAAAGAATACTGCAAGAAGAAAGATGCGCCGATGGCCGTGATGAGTGGTATCAATCGCGGCGCACGACGCAGCGGACGGTAGGCGATCCGTTCCAGGAGCACGGCGATGGTCGTGGATATGCCCATGGCCATGAGCAAGATGATGAACAAGGCAATGATGGGTTGGCGGTCGAGGAAGCCGGACCTGTCGAAGGCGATGGCCACGAAGTAGGCAGCGAAAGGGCCGGACATGAACACCTCGCCATGGGCAAAGTTGATCATGCGCAGGATGCCATAAACCAGGGTGTAACCAAGGGCGATGAGGGCATAAATGCTGCCGAGAGACAGACCATCAATGATCAGGCTGATCCAGTTTATGACGCTGTACTTGCCAGAGGAGAGCGTCAGGATCGAACCGGCGATGACCATGACCAGGATCGCCCCACCGATCAGCCACATCATCACGTCCGTCCACGACAGCCGTCTTCGGAGACGTTGTAGCATGGGGGAAACTCCTTCGAGTCTGTAGCATAGCCCCTTGTGGGCGCCCAGGCAGGCGCATGGCCCTATGCTACCTGGCACCACGGATCCGCCAGCGTAGTCGCGGCCCGTGGAAGGGATGGCGCAGCAGGGGCGAGCATGGAGGCCCGCCCCTGCCTGTGAGTTATGTTCGGACCCGGCCGATCCAGGTGTGTCACTGGCAGGCTGTCAGTGCCGGCAGAAGGCCAGCGAACAGGCAGTCCACCGCGGGGCTACCGGATCCGCCGGGTTGCGTTGGACTTTCTACGCCCTATGGCCAGATCTTGCGCGGGTCGTTTTCGGGACCTGCACCCGGGTTCCAGTTGGCCTTGACGGGGTTGAAGGTCTCGTAGACGGCGATCTTGGGGTCGGCGCAGGCACCGTAGGCATCGCAGGTCAGATTGCCGGTGAGACCCTGGAAGTCCTTGGTGGCGAAGAGCGCATCGCGCAGTGCCTTGCGCCCGATGTGCACGGTGCCGTCGGCTTCCTTCACCGCCACCTTCTCGATAGCGGCGAAGATCATGTTGGCCGCATCGTAGGCATGTGCGTGGAACGGAGCCAACGGCGCGCCGCCGTACTTGGCCTGGTGCCTCTCCAGAAAGCCTGCGTAGGCCTCACCAAAGGCGGCGAAGTCCGGGCTGGAGTGGTATACGCCCTTGGCCGCGTCGCCGGCAGCTTCCCAGTAGTCGGGCGAGAACATGCCATCGGCGCCCATCAGGGCCACATTCTCCAGGCCTGGGGTGTCCTTGGCCTGGGCGGTGATGTGCCCACCAGCGGCGATGAAGATGGGGTAGTAGATGATGTCCGGCGCGGTGGCGGCGATGCGGGTGAGCATGGGGCCCATCTCGACATCCGTCGGCTGGATGGCCTCCTGAGCCGTGATCTCCCCGCCCATCTCCTTGAAGGTCTCGACGAACTGCTGCTGCAGCTGGTCGGCGTAGAGGCTGCCGTCATGGATGGTGGCCGCCTTCTTGGCCCCCACGTAGTCCCAGGCGAACTGGGCCGCGGCGGCGCCCTGCACGCTGTCGCTGTGTGCGGTGCGCAGGTAGCAGTGGTATTCCGCCGGCCGCGTCGGCAAGGTCAGGTCAATGGCCGTGTTGGAAGGCGAGATCATGGCGATGTTGGCCTTGCAGATGACGGGGATGGCGGCGCGGGCGGCGCTGGAGCAGTTGGTGCCGACGATAGCCACGAGCTTGGGGTCGGCAGACAGCTTCTGGGCCGCGGTCTGGCCACCTTCGGGGGAGCAGAGCGAGTCCTCGCCGGTCACTTCGATGTCGTGATCCAGGAGCTTGCCCTTCTCCTCGGCGGCCATCTCGACGCCGCGCTTGGTGTCGGTGCCCAGCGACTCGTCGGCGCCGGACAGGACAAACGAGTAGGCGATGCGAATCGGCTCGGCCTTGGCGATGTCCACGCAGCCGAATTCATCCGCACACACGAAGGGTGCCGCCGCGGGGGCGCAGCCCACCACGAGCAGGCCGATCACCAGAACGGCCAGAATCAGAATACTGAAGGCTTTGTTGTGCTTCATTGCTGGATCTCCTCCTAAGACTTAGATTGGAAATATGAAAGTTGGGTTGAGGATGGCATCAACGGTTCGTTCTGCTGGCCGGGAGGGCCAATCCCGTACGCCATCTTCGTCGAGCGACTTTGGTCAGGCTTGATCACCCCCTTCCGATGAATCCGCTCCGTTCAAACAGCAGAGATGGCAATGGACAACACCTGTCCTAACACAAAGAGCAAGGAACTCTCATGGCGAAGAACGAAGCTGAAAAACTCCATAGTGCTAGAAGTTTCCTTGCCCCCCAAGATATTGAGGTTGGGCAATTATAATAGAGCCGGCTGCTTTTGTCAAATCGCTCGCATCTCACGCCTGCGCCACCAGAGCACGCCGCCCGGCAGGCTGGACACGTAGATGATGAGTCTCAACAGCAGCGCTACGGCGAACGCCAACCGTTCTGGCACGCCCACCAGGCCGAAGAAAAGGATGTAGGCAGTCTCCATGACCCCCAGGCCACCGATGGAGGTGGGGATCAACAGCACAAAGGCGATGAGCGGGTTGAGGAGACAAATGTACAGGAAGGAGATGCCTCCGCCTAGGGCCTGGGCCAGGAACCAGTTGACGAAGTTGGTCAGGAACACCAAGGCCAGGCTGATGAGGAAGGCCAGGGCCAGCGCACCGCTGCTGTGGCGGTAGGCGTCGAAAGCGTCCGACAGGCGACCGTAGAGCGGGGCCAACCGCAGCAACGGTTGCCAACGGAAGATCCGTTCCAGCCAGGCCCGCAGCCGCCGGCTGAGCAGCAAGAGGAAGCCCAGACCGACGACCCCCAGCGTGATGACCGCCGCCAGGGCCAGTTGACGCAGGTTGGCCTGTCCGGTGGTGCGCATGGCTATCAGGGCCGCAACCACGGCGCTGGTCAGGAAGGCCAGAAGTCCCACGATGCGATCCACGATCACCGACACGGCAGCATCGGCGGCGCGGTCGGTGTAGCGAGCCAGGCCGTAGCCGCGCATCACGTCGCCGCCCACGTTGGCGGGCAGGAAGTTGTTGAAGAACACGCCGACGAAGGTATACTCCAGGAGTGCGGTCAGGGGCGCCGGGATGCGCTGTGCCCGCAGCAGAACCTGCCAGCGCAGCGCGTTGAGGGTGATGGCCGCCAGGTACAACAGCAGCGCCACCAGGAAGTATCCTGGCCTGGCCGAGGCCAGGGCACGTCCCACCTCCGCCAGATCAACGCGGGTGAACAGGTAGGCGATCAGCGCCAGGCTGATGACGATTTTGAGCGCGGTAAGAAGTTTGTCTTTCACAGGACGTCTCTTGACCCCTATCCCCTAACCCTCACTCATGCTCCGCGAGCAGCGCGGTCGCTGCCGGTTGGGCATCTGCCTGGCCCTGCGTCTGCTCACGTTGCTGCCGCACGTCCGCCTTTTGCGTATAGGCCATGTCCCAGACCATGTGCCGGTCCTTTTTGATGGCGAAGTCGTACCAGCCCAGGAGCCGCGACCAGCCTTCCAACAAGGCCAGTGCCCCCAGCACGCCGAGCAGACGGATGGCCCCCCATACCTCATTGAGCGCCACCTTGACCACGCGGGGGTTTTGGATGCTGGAAACGGCATGGCTGTACTTATGCTTGAGATAGAGATGGCCGGCATGGTTGCGCCGCCGCTGCTTGACGAAATCCTTCACCGTGGTCGGGCCGGTGTTGTAGACGATGGCATCGGGTGCGTACCTCACTTGCAGGCCTCGTTCTATCACCAGCGCCTCGACGAAGGCCTCGTCCATGGCCACGTCGGGAGGGATGCGGTCGAACACTTTGCGGTAGGCGATCATTTCCCCCAGGCGAGGGATGTCCAGACAAAGCTGGTGCTCCATACGCAATCGCAAATGGGTAAAGACCTGCGCCAGGTGATCGGGGGTGTCCACGGGCAGCTTGTGTGCCCCAGTCATGCCCACGGTGGGATCGGCGAACATGCGTACCAGATGCTCCACCGCATCTTCATGGGGAAGGGTGTCGGCGCTTTCCTGTACGCAGATGTCCTCTTGCGCTTCCTGCAAGAAGAGGTTGATGGCTGCGGTCTTGCCCTCGCGGCAGGGCTGCACCAGCAGCTTGATGCGGGGATCCTTTTCCTGGTACTGCTGCACGAGGGGTATCGTCTGGTCGGTGCAGCCGGAGGCCACGACGATGATCTCGGCGATGTCCACCTCGTACAGGTGCTGGTCGAGCATGGCCTGCAACAAGGAGCCGATGTTTTTCTCTTCGTTGTGGGCGATGATGCCCACGCTGCAGCGGATCTTCTCTCCGCGATGTTCCATTGGGGTTACACTGCCTCTTTCTGCTGATCTGCTGGCGTGCTCTGTGGGTTGGTGCACTGGCATTATACCAGATTCCGGAGGAATCAGGGAATCGGCTGGGCGGCGCGGTTGAGGGGAAAGCGGGTGTAGTCGTGGAGGAGGTCCACCAGGGTCACTGAGGCGGCCGGGGCCTGCCGGGCCAGAGCTTCTGCCAACGCCTCCGCCACGCTGCGGTGGCCGCCGCCGGTGTCGGACAAGAGCAGCAGAACCCTCGGTTTCATCATCATCGGCTGCTCACTGCGTGCCCAGCACCTCCACTGCCAGTTGCGCGTACACCTTGGCCGCCTTGATCACATCGGCCAGGCGGATCTGCTCCTCGGCCGTGTGAGCGAAGCGTTCCTCGCCTGGCCCGAAGCCGACGGTGGGGATGCTGGCCTGGCCGAGGGTGTAGACGCCATCGGTGGAGAAGGCCCAGGTGGTCAGCCGCGGGCGGCGACCGATGGCCCGTTCCGAGGCGCGCACGGCGGCGCGCAGCAGCGGATGGTCTTCTGGCATCAGCCAGGCGGGGTAGGATTCCCGGCAGTGGCAGCGGTATCCCGTGTAGCTGGCGACGTCGTACTCGCTCACGGCGACTTTGGCCTTCGCGCCTTCGCGGTTGATGATCTGTTGGATCTCGTTCAGCGCCCGTGCTTCGGTTTCGCCCAGTGTCAGGCGGCGGTCAATGATCATATGAGCGCGGTCGGGGATGGCGTTGCGGCTGCAGGCGACCGTCTCCACTTGCGTCACAGCGATGGTGCCCCGTCCCAGGACAGGATCACTGAGCAGGCTGGGGGCCAGGAGCTCGATGCCAAAGATCAGGCGAGCGGCGGCGTGCAGGGCGTTTTCCCCCTGCTCTGGCGCCGAAGCGTGGGCGGAACGCCCCCGCACCGTGATCTGCATCTCCATGCGCCCGCGCTGCCCGCGGCTCACCTCCAGGTTCGTGGGTTCTCCCAGGACGACGAAGTCGGGCCGCAGGCCCGCTTCTTCCACCAGCACACGCATGGCCAGCCCTTCGCTAGGTTCCTCCTGTACCACGCCCACCACGCAGAGGCTGCCCGCCAGCGGTGTGTTGGCTTCGATCAGGGCCTTGGCCCCGTAAACCATGGCGGCGATGGCACCCTTCATGTCTACCGTGCCGCGGCCGTACATCACGCCTTCTTCGACCTCCGCGCCGAAGGGATCGCGCTGCCAGGCCTCGGAATCGCCCACGCCGACCACATCCATGTGCCCGTCGTAGACCAACACCGGTCCAGGCCCCGATCCGATGCGCCCGATGACATTGCCCATGCGGTCGGCATACACGTCTCGAAAGCCGACGCGGCGCATTTCCTCCATCAGCCGGACGGCGACCTGTCCTTCCTGGGTGGACAGGCTGGGGATGCGCACCAAGTCGCGCAGGAAATTGATCACGTCATGTTCGTCCTGGGAAGAGAAACGGAACACGGACAATGCCTCCAATCGGTCGGATGGTCGGATGGTCGGATGGTCAGATGGTCGGATGGTCAAATGGCCAGAAGACCACCAGACCAAGGACCACCAGACCCAGTAGATCCAAGTTTGCTCCTGCCGGACTGCGTGTTGTGACATTTGGCTCCCACCCTACATCTAGTGGTGGAGTCAAATGTAACAACTACCAATTGTGTCAAATGTTCCCTCGCGCGAAGCAGCGAGAGGACATTTGTCACAATTGCCAAGTCCACCGCCTTTCTGCCG
>JACNHM010000175.1 GCA_014383605.1 Chloroflexota bacterium | reverse complement strand
CTGGTTCGTGGACTTTCTGCCTGTGCGTGCGAAGCAACCTGTCTGCGTGCATCGCACAGGCAGGCGCGCACGCACGCAGACAGGTGACCCTGTGCGGGCCAAAGCCGCCGGCCAGCAGCCCCCCGGCCTCGCTCCCGACATTGCCGACCTGTTCCCGGATGCGTTTGAGGAGTCAGAGTTGGGGGAAATTCCGAAGGGGTGGGAAGCAACCGGTCTGCATGCTGTGGCTACCCTCAAGAAAGAGTCTGTCAAGCCGATGCAGGCACCAGCGAAACTCTGGGAGCATTATAGCATTCCGGCTTTCGACGCTGGCCGAGTCCCTGTCATCGAAGCAGGAGAGGCTATCAAAAGCAACAAGTACTGTGTGCCATCAGGTTGCGTGCTGGCGTCAAAGCTGAACCCCCGGTTTCCCCGTGTCTGGCTGCCTGACGTGCAGGATGAGGCGGCGGCAATTTGCTCCACCGAGTTCATGCCATTCGTACCGTTGTTGCACAATGCTTGGCGCCCTTTCTTGTATGAATTGATGAAGTCGGATGTTGTCCAAAGAGGGATCCAGGAGCGAGTCACAGGAAGCACGGGCAGCCGACAGCGCGCAAGGCCGGAGGATGTTGCCGTAATGCGCATTGTCGTGCCAGGTCCAGAGCTGATTGAAACCTTTGGTCGTATAGTCGGGCCGCTGCACGAGAAGGCGCTCAATTGTATCGGTGAATCCCGCACCCTCGCCGCCCTCCGCGACACCCTCCTGCCCAGGCTCATCTCCGGCGAGCTGCGCGTTCCGGATGCAGAGAAGTTGGTAAAGGAGGCCACATGATCAAGCCCGGCTCACGCGACTACAAGCTCACAATCTTGATCACCGGGGCGGAACTGGACGAGCTACAGGGCTTCACCTGGCTGATGGCCGAGTCGTTTGGCCTGGACGGGCGCATCGAGCGCTACCGAGGCAAGCGCCCCATCGGCCTGTACCGCTGGGACGTGGAATGTCTCCTGGAGGTGATGGACAGCGCCCTGGCCGATCAGCAGGAATATCCGTCCCAGGATGATCCGCGCTACCTTGTCCTGCAGGGGCTGCGTGACCGTTTGCAGCAAGCGTACGACGAAACGTATCCCGACTTCAAATGAGGATGGCGGCAGAATGAGTGCATCCTTTACCGAATCGGTTGTGGAAGAAGCTACGCTGGCCTGGCTGGAAAACCTGGGCTACACCACCCTGCACGGCCCGGAGATCGCCCCCGGCGAGCCGTTCGCCGAGCGCGACGACTACGGCCAGGTGGTGCTGGAACGGCGGCTGCGCCAGGCGCTGCATCGCCTTAACCCTCAGGCCCCGCCCGACGCTCTGGACGAGGCCTTCCGCCGCCTCACCCGGCCCGACTCGCCCTCGCTGGTCGCCAACAACCACGTCGTCCACCGCTGCCTGGTGGAAGGCGTACCGGTCGAATACCAACGCGCCGATGGCTCCTTCCGCGGCGACCTGATCCGCGTGCTGGACCACGACGACCCCGACAACAACGACTTCCTGGCCGTCAACCAGTTCACCGTCGTCGAGGATCGGCGCGAGCGCCGCCCCGACGTGGTGCTGTTCATCAACGGCCTGCCCCTGGCGGTGATCGAGCTCAAGAACCCCGCCGACGAGACCGCCGACATCTGGCGGGCCTTCAACCAACTGCAAACCTACAAACAGCAGATCCCCTCCCTGTTCGTCTACAACGAGGCGCTGCTGGTCTCCGACGGCGTGTTGGCCCGCGTCGGCACGCTCACCGCCAACCGCGAGTGGTTCCTGCCCTGGCGCACGGTCACCGGCGAAGCGCTGGCCCCTGAGCACCTGCCCGAATTGCAGGTCGTGCTGGAAGGCGCCTTCGACAGGCGGCGCTTCCTGGACCTGATCCGCCACTTTATCGTTTTCGAGGACGTCGGCGGCGGGGTGCTGGCCAAAAAGATGGCCGGCTATCACCAGTACCACGCCGTCAATGTGGCCGTCGAAGAGACCGTGCGCGCCTGTGTGCCCGGTGAGGAGCCCTCGCGCATCGGCGAAGAGAGAGGCACCTACCTGGCCCGGCCGCTGCGCGACGGCCAACCAGGTGACCGCCGCGTCGGCGTGGTCTGGCACACCCAGGGGGCAGGCAAGAGCCTGACCATGGCCTTTTACGCCGGGCGGGTGGTGCTGCACCCGGCGATGCAGAACCCCACGCTGGTGGTCATCACCGACCGCAACGACCTGGACGAACAGCTCTACGGCACCTTTGCCCGCTGCCACGAGTTGCTGCGGCAGCAACCGGTGCAGGCCCAGAGTCGGGCGCACCTGCGCGAGCTGCTGCGCACCGGCTCCGGCGGCGTGGTCTTTACCACCGTGCACAAGTTCTTCACCAACCCGGGCGAGGATGAGTACCCGCTGCTCTCGGAGCGGCGCAACATCGTCGTCATCGCCGACGAGGCCCACCGCAGCCAATACGACTTTATTGATGGCTTTGCCCGCCACATGCGCGACGCGCTGCCGCGCGCTTCGTTCATCGCCTTCACCGGCACGCCCATCGAACTGGCCGACCGCAATACCCGCGCCGTCTTTGGCGACTACATCAGCGTCTACGACATCCAGCAGGCGGTCTATGACGGGGCCACGGTGCCCATCTACTACGAAGGCCGCCTGGCCAGGCTGGATCTCGACGCCGCCGAGCGGCCCCGAATTGACCCCGACTTTGAGGAAGCCACCGAGGGCGAAGAGGTCGAGCAGAAGGAGTACCTCAAGACCAAATGGGCGCAACTCGAGGCCATCGTCGGCGCCGAAAAGCGCATCCGGCTCGTCGCCGAGGACCTGGTGGCTCATTTCGAGCGCCGCCTGGAGGCCATGGACGGCAAGGCCATGATCGTCTGCATGAGCCGGCGCATCTGCGTTGACCTCTATAACGCCATCGTCGCCCTGCGCCCCGACTGGCACCACGACGACGATGACCTGCCTGCGCCGCGAGCCTGTCTGCGTGCGACGCACAGGCAGGCAACGCGGCAGGCAGGCGCCGGCATCATCAAGATCGTGATGACCGGCTCGGCGTCCGATCCACTGGAGTGGCAGTCGCACATCCGAACCAAGACCGCACGCGAGGATCTGGCCCGGCGCTTCAAAGACCCCCGCGACCCGTTCAATGTGGTCATCGTGCGCGACATGTGGCTGACCGGCTTCGACGCCCCCTGCCTGCACACCATGTACGTGGACAAGCCCATGCGCGGCCACGGGCTGATGCAGTCCATTGCCCGGGTCAACCGGGTGTTCAAGGACAAGCCGGGCGGCCTGGTGGTGGACTATCTCGGCCTGGCCGACGAGCTGCGCCAGGCGATGGCCGTCTACACCGAGAGCGGCGGCCAGGGGCAGACGGCCATTGATCAGGCCGAGGCCGTGGCCGTGATGCAGGAAAAGTACGAGGTCTGTCTGGGCATCTTTCACCGCTTTGACTGGTTGGCGTGGACGACCGGCGATGCGCAGGCGCGCCTATCTCTGTTGCCCGCCGCCCAGGAGCACGTGCTCGGGCAAGAAGACGGCAAGAACCGGCTGGTCAAGGCGGTCACGGAGCTCTCCAAGGCCTTTGCCCTGGCTGTGCCGCATGACGACGCTCTGGCCATTCAAGACGACGTGGCCTTCTTCCAGGCCGTGAAATCGGCCCTGACCAAGCGCCTGACCGATGACCGGCGCCGTCCGGATGAACTGGACTATGCCATCCGGCAGATCGTCTCGCGGGCGGTGGCCTCGGACGAGGTGATCGACATCTTTGCCGCCGCCGGCCTGAAGAAACCGGACCTCTCGATCCTGTCCGACGAGTTCCTGGCCGAAGTGCGGGGACTGCCGCAGCGCAACCTGGCCGTCGAGACTCTCCGCAAACTGCTGGAAGGCGAGATCAAGACCCGCGGCCAGAAGAACATAGTCCAGGCGCGCTCCTTCGCCGAGATGCTGGAGAACGCCATCCGCCGCTACCGTAACCGGGCGATCGAGACCGCCGCGGTCATCGAGGAGCTGATCGCCCTGGCCCGGGAGATGCGCGAAGCCGACAAGCGCGGAGAGCAGCTCGGGCTGAGTGAGGAAGAGATCGCCTTCTACGATGCGCTGGAGGTCAACGACAGCGCGGTTCAAGTTCTCGGCGATGAGACGCTACGGATGATTGCACAGGAACTTGTCCGAGCCGTGCGGAACAGCGTGACCATTGATTGGACGCTGCGCGAGAACGTGCGGGCCAAGATACGCGTCATGGTCAAGCGTATTCTACGTCGCTACGGCTATCCTCCGGACAAGCAGGAAAAGGCAACGCAGACGGTCTTGGAGCAGGCCGAGGTTCTGTGCAGGGAGTGGGTGAGTGTGTGAAGGGCGTCTAACACGTCATCGCAACCAACAAAACAGCAAAGTCCCTATCGGCATATCCAACGTTAACACACCACCTCAAAAGCCCCTTTCGTTGCTATGCGAAAGGGGCTTTGTTTTGCGAGAGATGCTCGCTTACCGTGTTTCTCATTCACCACGAAGGACACGAAGGACACCAAGGGTCAGAGCACAACACGGCGGATACCCCCCTTTAGATGCGGGACATTGAAATTGATGACGAAGCCCAGCCTCAGGCCGGTTGCTTTGAGATAGGACATCAACTGGGCCTGGTGGATGGGGTGAATATCGTCCACTTTTCGCCATACTCCTCCCCCGTTTGTTTGTGCACTCTTTGTGTCCTTCGTGTCCTTAGTGGTTGCCTCGGGCGCGCATGACTCGGTAAACACATACTGCAAAAGCCCAGAAGGCACTCGCTTCATTCCTCCTCGAAGCGCAGCCACTCCGTCGTTGCCGCCTCCAGGTCGCTGTAGACGCCGCGCATCTCCGCCGGCAGCAGCCGCGCCAGCTCGTACATGGCCTCGTCGGCCATCTGCTGCATCACTTCCCGCTTCGGCTTGCCCTCGGGCCAGCGGAAGCGGAAGGGCCGCCCGAAGCGGTAGCGCACCGGCACGCGCCGCAGCCGCTTCAGCCTGGCCGAAAAAGCGGTCGTGCCCGTCACGGCCACCGGCAGGATCAGCGGGTCGGTCTGCTGGGCCAGGAAGATCATGCCCCGCTTGGCCTGCATCAGCGTGCCGCTGCGGCTGCGCGTCCCCTCGGGGGCGACGATCAGCGCCTGGCCGGCCTGGAGCACGGCCAGCGATTGGCGCACGGCGGTCATGTCCATCTCGCCGCGGTGCACGGGAATGGTCGGGTAAAGCCGCACCAGCGGGCCGACGACGGGCCAACCGAAGACCTCAACCTTGGATATGGCCACGGCGTAGCGGGGCACGTGCGCCACCAGCACCAGGGGGTCAATGATGTGGATGTGGTTGTACATCAGGATCAGCGGCCCCTGCCGCGGTATGCGTTCCATGCCCTCGTATCCCGCGCGCACGAACAGCCAGAGCAAAAAGCGCAGCACAGGCTGCAATATCGGTCGCCAGTTAAACATTCTTCCCCTCCTCTCCTTGTCTCCCCCTCCCCCCGTCCCCTCCACCAAAGTCATCGCTCGCTCCACCATCTGCTCGATGGTCATCTGGCTGCTGTCCAGGATCACGGCCTCCCCGGCGGGACGCAGCGGGGCAGCTTCCCTCTCCGTGTCAGCCGCATCGCGGCGGCGCAGCGCCGCCAGCACTTCCTCGTACTCCGCCGTCTGGCCCCGCGCCAGCATCTCCTGCTGACGCCGCCGCGCCCGCTCCTGCGGAGTGGCGTCCAGGTAGATCTTGAGATCGGCATCGGGCAGCACCACCGTGCCGATGTCCCGTCCGGCCATGACCACGCCGCCCGCCGCCAGGGCGACGCGGCGCTGCTGCGGCGTCAGCGCCGCCCGCACGCCCGGGTTCGCCGAGACGGGGGACACGGCGACGTCCACCTCCGGTGTGCGGATGGCCCAGGTCACGTCCACGCCGCCGGCATAGACGCTGTATTGGCGGCCATCGTCCACCGTGGGCGGGGTGACGTCAATGCGCATGGACTCCGCCAGCCGGGCCACGGCCTCGTCGTCTTCGGGATCCAGGCCCCGATCCAGCGCCGCCCAGGCCACGGCGCGGTACATGACGCCGGTATCGAAGTAGAGGTAGCCCAGCCGTTTGGCCAGCAGATCACCGAGAGTGCTCTTGCCGGAAGCCACCGGCCCGTCAATGGCGATGGTGGACGGGCGGCGTCTCTTCCCTGGGCCTGGAATCTGAGGATTTTGACTATGCGAAGAAGCGCCCGTCGTCATCGCTGTTTCCCTCGCCTCCCTCTTTTCCCCCTCCCGTCCTCGGCCTTACCCGCGGGCGTCGGCTGTCGCAAGCCCCGCACCTCTTGCCTGGTCAGTTCTCGCCACTGGCCCGGCGGCAGCGAGCCCAGCCCCAAGGGGCCGATGGCTATGCGAACCAGCCGCAGCGCCGGATGTCCCACGGCATCGCACATGTGCCGGAGCTGCCGCTTGCGTCCCTCCCGCAGCGTGACCTGCAGCCAGGTCGTGGGCTGCGTGGAAACGACGGATCGCTCGGGGACATCGGCCGGCGGCTGTGTCAGCCGCAGCACCTGCGCCGCCCGCGTGCGTCGCCCCTCCACCACCACGCCGCGCTGCAGGCGAGCCAGCGCGTCGTCGTCCGGCCTGCCTTCCACCAGCACCAGGTATTCCTCGGGATGGCTGTAGCGGGGATGGGTCAGCCGATGGGCCAGCTCGCCGTCGTTGGTGAGTAACACCAGCCCCTCGCTGTTCAGGTCCAGCCGCCCCACCGGGTAGAGGCGTTCCTGCACCGGCACCAGCCCGCGCAGCGCCGGGCGGCCGCGGTCGTCCTCCATCACGGAAAGGATGCCCGGCGGTTTGTGCACGGCGATGTAACGCTTCGGCTCGGCCACGGACAACGCCCGGCCATCCACGGTGATCGTGGCTGTCCGTGGATCCACCTTGCAGCCCAACGTGGCTACTTGCCCATCCACCCGCACGCGGCCCTGGCGGATTAGCTCCTCGCAGGCCCGGCGGGAACCGATTCCGGCGCGAGCCAAGATTTTCTGTAGTCGTTCTAGTGACATCTCTGACTATCCGAAAATTGCATTTTACGTTTTGCGTTTTACGTTTCACGCAGTGGCGTGTTACTCACTACCAGAAGCGTACATGGGCAGCTCCGCCAGCAGGTCGCGTCCGACGGTGAAACGAGCGGCGCCGATCACGCCGCCGGCGGCGGGCTGCACCCCGGGATCCATCCAGCGGAAAAGCTGCACCAGCGGCCATTGCCAGCGGGGCAAGAGCGCGGCCTGCTGCTCGCCCAGCCGCAGCGTCCAGCCCTGCCCGGCGCTGTCTTCGTAGCCGCTCAGCCGATTCGTCGGCAACTCCAGCGCCCGCCAACCGTAGTGCTGGAAGTAGAAATCGAGCAGCGCGGCGGCGTCAGCGTAGCGGTCGTCGCTGCCCAGCAGGACGACGAGGGCTTGCCCCTCACTGCGCGTCGCCGAAGCGACCAGACACTCCCCCGCGGCGTCGGTCGTGCCGGTCTTCACGCCGTCGGCGCCCCCGTAAGTGCCCAGCAACTCATTGGTGCTAACCAAAGCGCGCCCGGCGACCGTAGCCTGTGGTGTGGCCACGATGCGCCCAAAGTCGGCATGGCCCAGCGCCTCGCGGGTCAGGGTGAGCAGATCGGCCGCGCTGCTGAGGTGCTGCGGGTCGTCCAGGCCGTGGGGATTGACGAAGTGCGTATCCGCCAGGCCCAGCTCCGCCGCCCGCTCGTTCATCAGGGCGACGAACCCCTCCATCGAGCCCCCGATGTGTATGGCGATGGTCAGCGCGGCGTCGTTGGCCGAAACCAGCAGCAAGCCGTACAGCAGATCCTGCAGCGTGACCACCTCGCCCGACTCCAGCCACATGCTAGCCTCGCCGACCGTCAGCGCCGCCGGCGGCACGGTCACCACGTCGGCCAGATCGCCCTGCTCCAGGGCCAGGAGCGCGGTCATGATCTTGGTCATGCTGGCGGGGGCCAGCCGTTCGTGGGCGGCCCGCTGGAAAAGGATCGTGCCCGTGCGCCCGTCGGCCAGCAGCGCCGCCCGGGCAGTAACCGCCGGTGGCTGCGTCAGGCTGACCAACTCCTGCACCTGGTACGGGTACAACCGCAGCGGCGGCGTGCCGCCGCTGGTCAGCACCGGCGGCCCGAAGCCGAGGTTGAGCAAGCTGAGCAGAAGCAGGAAAACGAGGAGCCGCGAATGCCATGAATGTAGCCGCGAATGCCACGAACGAATTCGTGGCCTGTTACCACAAACACGTTGAAACGTGCTGAATCCAACCCGTTTGAACGGGTTTCCTGTAACAGCCGTCGAATTCATTCGACGGTCATGCTGAGTCATGCTGAGCTTCTGTTCTTGACGAAATGAGCAAACGAGTGTAAAATCGTTTTGAAGTCTGGAGTTTGAAGTCTGAAGTTCGGAGTTCGGCCATGCCGCTATACGAGTACTATTGTCCCGATTGTGAAATCACTTTTGAAGCCCTGCGCAGCATGAGCAAGGCCGATGCCCCTATCGCCTGCCCGCAATGCACGGGCCTGGAAGCACGGCGACAGCTCTCCCTCTTCGCCGCCTTCAGCAAAGGCAACGGGAGCGGCGAGACCCGCTCCGTGGCCGGCTCCGGCGGCTGCGCCGGCTGCAGCGGCGGTTCCTGCAGCGGCGGTTCCTGCAGCGGTTGCGGTCACCACTGAGAATCATCAGCCGTTTGAGCCGATAAAACGAAAAACTGGAAGACAACGGTCACTGGCTGCGGTCAGTGGCCGTTTTGTGTGCAAGAAGACACCTCTCGCGGAATTGTTCGTCAGCAGCAGCCTCTGGCAGATTATACCACGCCGTTCCTCAGAGCACAAGAGGCCACGCAGTCGGTAGTGTACTCAGTCCATGGATAGCAACACTTTGAGGGTGCCGCGAGTTGCGGCCCGCTCGAAGGCCGCCAATCCTTCGTCCAGCGGGTAGACAGCGTCAATGAGCGGTTCCACGTCCACCAACCCGGCAGCCAGCAACCGCAGCGCCGGCTCGAACGGCCCGCAACGGGAGCCGACCAGCGTGATCTCGTCCACCACCAGGCCGGTGAGGTCCACGCTGGCCAGGCCGTGATAGGTGGACTTGAGCACCAGCGTGCCCCGCGGCCGCAGCAGACGGCGAGCGATGGCGAAGCCCTCAGTGCTGCTGGTGCATTCGACGACGATGTCCGCTTCGCCCGGAGCGGGCGGATCGTCGGCCAAGCGCACGGCGATGCCCTGTCGTCGCAGGATGTCCAGCTTGCTCTCGTGGCGGCCCACGGCGACCAGATGGCAGCCGGTCAGAGCCAGCACCTGCGCCACCAGCAGCCCCAGCTTGCCGTCGCCCAGCACCACGACGCCGTCGGTGGGGCGCACGGCCACCTGCTCCAGGATCTCCAGCGCCGCCGCCAGCGGCTCGGTGAAGACGGCAGCGCGGTCGGGGACGGCTTCAGGCACCACGTGCAGAAGGTGAGCCGGCAGGGTGAGAAAATCGGCCAGAGCGCCGTCGCGGCCGGCGATGCCCAGCGTGGTGCGGTTCGGGCAATGGGTCGGCCGGCCGGCGCGGCAGGTAGGACATGCGCCGCAGGAGGCGTTGATCTCGCCCACCACCCGCTGGCCCCGCAGCGCCGGATCGGGGCTTTCCTCGACGATGCCCACGAACTCGTGCCCCAGCACGCCGAGGAAGCCCATGTAGCCCTTGATCAGCTCCAGGTCAGTGTTGCAGATGCCCGCCAGCGTGACCCGCACCAGCGC
>JACNHM010000177.1 GCA_014383605.1 Chloroflexota bacterium | reverse complement strand
AGCAGAGGTAGACGATGGCCAGCAGCACCAGGGCGGCGAAGCCCAGCCGGCGCAGGAAGCGGAGGAAGCCGCCCAGCAAATCTCTCGTTGCCCGTCGCCGCGGCGCTACATATTCATCGGCAGGATCGCCGCCCAGCCAGCCGGCGGAGGGATAGCCCTCCGCCGTAAGTGTGTGGTCAACCCTTTTTGCTTGTTTGGATACAGTCATGCCAGATTTCTGTTCAGTGGGCTTATGTTAGATTTCGTCGGGCCTCCTGGCCCGAGCGCTGGCTGGTCAGGAGACCCGCCAGGAACTTCAATCCTTCTGGCCCGAGCGCTGGCTGGTCAGGAGACCCGCCAGGAACATCAATTCCAGCCGGGAACTTCAATTCCAGCCAGGAACTTCAATTCTCTCGAGCGTAGCGGGCCAGGTTCAGCCAGAAGGGGAGGTTCGTGGGCTCGTCCCCGCCGTTGCCCAGCATGCCCACGTCGGCCAGGACCAGGACCTGCCCGCCGGAGCTGCCGTGGTCCACCAGCGCGGCGACGGGCTTCCCGTCCATCTGCGCCAGCACCTGTCCCCCGGTCACGGTGAAGGGCACGCCGTTGGCCGCGGCCAATTCCAGGGCCTCGACGCCTTTCACCAGCGGGCTCCTCCCCTTCGTGCCTGCCTCCGTGCCCTCCAGCACGCCGTCCTGATAGGTGACCCCGAAGCGGGCAGCCAGGCTGTTGGCGTCGCGCCAGTCCTCGTTGGGGTCTTCTACCCGGTTGTTGTACTTGAGGCGGTGACCGCTGTTGGCGAGCACCAGCAGCCCGCCCCCGGCCACGTATGCTTCCAGGGCGGCGATCTCCGCTTCGCTCCAGGCGTCGTCGTACAGGCTGGTATCACCTTCGGGGCTGGGATAGTCCACCACCGGCAGTGCCACCACCAGGTCGGCATCTGCCAGGTCGGCGCCGGTGACGGCCTGACCATAGGGGATCAGGTCCACATCGAAGCCCTCCCAGGCCAGGGCCATGCCCAGATCGGTAAACGTGGTGGGGGACATGTGCACCGGCTCGGTGTGGCTGGCCACGAACAGGGCGCGGCGGTCGGGCCGGCCGGCCACGCGCAGGGCGGGGTTGTCCTGCCCGGTCTCCAGGGCGGCCGTCAGCGCCACCCGCGCCATCTGCTCCAGCACGTCGCCCACCTCCCGCGCCAGCTCCACGGTGTCGTAGGGATCGTGCATGTGACCGGCGTAATGGACGCCGCCGATAGGCTCCATCTCCGGATGATTCATGTAGATCAGGTTGGCATTGGGCACGTCGAAACCGGCGAAGGCTGTGTTGTCTGACTCGATGCCGTAGTAGTTCCCGGCGTACATCCACACGCCCCGCTGGTCGGCTTCCTGCTTCAGGTAGTCGGGCCAGGTCAGCCGCTCGTCGCCCAGCCGGCCGTAGGACCAGGTGATCAGGTTGAGGTAGGCATCAATGCCGTCCAGCGGGCGGAGCAGGCAGTCGGTCTGCAACATGGCCAGCGTGCGGTCGAGCAGTTCCTGGTGGGTGGCGGCGAAGTGGTAGGAGCCGTAGAGGCCTAGTTCCTCGCTGCCGAACCAGACCAGGATGAGGTCCGTCTCCGGCTGGGTTCGTGCCTCGTTCAGCACGCGGGCCACTTCCAGCAGCACGGCGGAGCCGCTGCCGTTGTCCATGGCGCCAGGGCCGTTGGGGCTGTCAATGTGCGCGCCCAGGATCACCGCCTGCGAGGGATCAGCGCCAGGCACGCGGGCGGCCAGGTTGCTCGAGGCGCCCGGCGAGAAGACGTCGGCGTCCCAGGTGAGGCGGGCGGCTTCGATGCGGGCCAGGTCGTCCCAGCCGGCGACGCCGGCGGGGGCCAGGTCCTCCAACCGCACGTACAGGGTGGGCGGTGCTGTCCCTTCCTCGACGTAGTTGAGGGCGCTCACGTCGGCGACGAAGGTGCCGTGGCTTTCGCCCACCTTGTTGGAGAAGCGGGTCACCAGCACCAGCCCCGCTGGCCTCTTGCTCATCAGGTCGGCAGCGGTCTGGGTGGCCTGCTGATTGCCGAGCACGGCGCGGTCTATGGCCGCGTAGTCCACGAACAGTATCTTGTCCGCGAGATCGGCCGCGTTCAGCCTGCTGATCTCCTCGGCGGAGCGGGCCAGCACCACCGGCCCTTCCACCACCGCCGGGTTGCGCTCCGAGTCGTTGAGTGTGCCGTCGGAATCGCAGCGCAGCGCCCTGGCGACGTCGTCGCGGTGGCCCCGCAGGCCGTCGGCGGGCACCTCGATCTGCCCGTTGCCCACGCTGAGGTGGAGGCGGGTCTCCCACAGCTCGGTGCTGGTGAAGACGTGGAAGCCCTGGCGTTCCAGCTCCAGCCCCAGTTCCTGCAGGTACTCGAGCTCGCCCAGCCGCGCGGCGACATAGTCCAGGGCTTCCTGCTCCCCCTCGGTGGCGGAGCTGCGCCAGCCGGAGTAGGGCTGGATGGCCGTCAGGTCCTCCAGCGTGGCGAAGAGGCTCTCCTGGGAGATCAGGGTGAAGGGATCAACCGGAGGTGGGGTGGCGGCAGCCTCGGCCAGGGAAGAGCCGGTTACGGATAGGGGCGCGGGCGTGGGAAACGAAAGGGTCGCAGGGAGCGCGGGCGAGGTGGGCGCGGGGGTTGGGGACGCGCAGCCAGCCACCAGGGCCATCACGGTGATCGTCGTCAGTAGTATACGCAGCAGGTTGGCTTTCATTAGTTTTGATCCTTGAAGTAGTTGTTCAGTTCTACCACAAGGCAGCAAGGGCAGAGGTTCAATCCTTAACCTTTGTAGCCGGTGGTCAGGATGCGCTTGTCCTTGACGATGATCGCCCCCACCCGCGCCCGGTCGCCTGTCTGCGTGCGTACCCGCACAGGCAGGCAGGTGCTGCGCTTGGCCACCTCGACGGTGATACCCATGAAGTATTCGTCCCAAGGGGGACGCTTGTGGTGTTCGTCAGCCATGTCTTTTTGAAAAGCGGTGTGTCATAGACGTGATGCGTGATCCGTGAGGCGTGAAACGTGAACTCATGCATCACTTGTCACGAATCGTGTTTACCCGGTGCCGAACTGGCGGTCGCCGGCATCGCCCAGTCCGGGCACGATGAAGCCGATGTCGTTGAGCCGCTCGTCCACGGCGGCCACGTGGATGGGCACGTCGGGATGGGCGGTGGTCAGGGCCGCGATCCCCTCCGGCGCAGCGATGATGCCCACGAACTTGATGCGCTGCGCGCCCCACTTTTTGAGGACGTCCACCGTAGCCACCGCCGAGCCACCGGTAGCCAGCATGGGGTCGAGAATCAGGCAGACCTGCACGGTGGGGGCAACGGGCAGCTTGTTGTAGTACTCCACGGGGCGCAGCGTGCGCTCGTCCCGATAGAGGCCGATGTGCCACACCTGCGCGCCGGGCATCATCTCCCAAATGCCTTCCACCATGCCCAGGCCCGACCGCAGCACGGGGATCAGCCCGATGTTCTCCGTCAGCCGATGTCCTTTGGCCACGCCCATGGGGGTGGTGACGGTGGCCTTCTCCAGGCCCAGATCGGCGGTGGCCTCGTAGGCCAGCAGGATGGCCATCTCGCGGATCAGCTCGCGGAACTGTTTGTGATCGGTGCGCTTATCTCGCAGCAGAGTTAGCTTGTGCCGGATCAGGGGATGATTAGAAATGTGTACGTGTTCCACAATACTCCCTCCCTGGTCATGTGGTAGTCTCCCCTAACCTTGTTGACGCCGGTCACGACCGCATATCTACCGCAGAGACCGCTGAGCACGCTGAGGAAAGCAAGGGATCTCTGTGTGCTCCGCGTGCTCTGCGGTGAAGAAAAGGCATCAACGCGAAAGAGGCAGACCACCGATCATGTCCTCACGCGAAAAGGGGGCGGCGCCTACCGGTGGCCCGCCCCCTTTGCCGCTCTCCTGTCAGTGCGTGCACGTGCCGTACTCCAGGAACGCTTCGTACATGGCCACGATGTTCTCCAAAGGCACCTCCGGAGCGATCTCCCCACAGGCGATCAGGCCGCCTTGCGGCGTGCCGCAGGCCTCGAAGGTGCGGTGCACCTCCTCTTTCACCTCCGCTGGCGAGCCGAAGGGCATCACGTGCTGGCGGTCAATGTCCGTACGGAAGGCGATCTTGCCGCGGGCATTCCTGGCGATCCAGTCGTGGCCGACGACAGGCGCCTGGACGTTGATCACGTCCACGCCGATCTCGATGAGATCGCCCATGATCTCGTTGATGTGGCCATCGCTGTGGAACCAGACGTCCATGCCGGCATCGTGCACGCGCTGGAACATCTCGGCGTAGCGCGGCTTGAAGACGCGCCGCCAGGTCCCGGGCCGGATGAGCATCTGGTGCTGTGCGCCCCAGTCGTCGGCCAAATGCAGGCCGTCGTATTCGAGCACCGCCCACGTGTCTATCCAACGCAGGTTGAAGGCCAGCAGGTCATCCAGCAGGCGGTAGAATTCCCTGGACTCGATGGCGGTGTCCATGAAGAAATTCTCCATGCCGCGCAGTTGCTGGAGTTGCTCGAAGTAGGTGATCCAGGCCCCGCGTGCGTACCAGCGATCGTCGAAGCCCTCCATGTGCCCGCTGTAAAGACGCCCTTCGGGCGGGCCGGCCGTGAAATCTTCCGGCCACGCGTATTCGCCGTAGCGGCTGAGGTCCTGTATCGGCCACTCGACGGGGATGGCGCAGATGCCCGTCCATTCGCCCTGCCAGACGGTGCCGAAATCATCGGCGTTGCGGCCGCCCTTGTAGAGCGCCGGGTAATCCTCCACGGGCAGATCGTCCATGTAGTCCCAGCCGAAGTCCTCGCGGAACTGGGCCAGGATCTCATTGAGGGCCTGGCCGTGCTTGAGCTGCGCCGCCGGCAGCACGGCGTGGGAAATGGGCGCCCGGTCGGGTTTCTCGAATCGGATGGCACGTTGGACGCGTTCTCGACTGTTCATTGGTACACCGGTGAATTGGTACATTGGTACATTGGTAAATTGGTACATGGGTAGATTGGGCTTACTAACCGATCTACCAACTTACCGGTTTCCCAATCTATCGGCCCTGCTACTTCCTGATCGGTTTTTGCCAGACGCTGGTGAGCACGGCGAAGAGCACGATGAGGCCGCGGGCCACTTCCTGCCAGTAGGGATGCATGCCCATCAGGGTCATGCCGTTGGCCAGCAGGCCGATGAACAGCACGCCCAGGAAAGTGCCGATCATGGAGCCGGCGCCGCCGGCCAGGCTGGTGCCGCCGATGATGACGGCGGCGATGACTTCAAATTCCAATCCCTCGCCGACGTTGTAAGCGCCGGCCATGATGCGGGAAGAGGTGATGATGCCGCCCAGGGCGGACAGGAAGCCACTGACAGCGAAGATCATGATCCGCGTGCGCCGGATGGGGATACCGGACAGCCGCGCCGCTTCCTCGTTGCCGCCCACGCTGTAGACGGAACGCCCGAACACGGTGCGGGTGCTCAGGAAGTAGAAGATGACAAAGGTGATCACCATGATGACGGCTGGCACCGGCACGACCTTGGCGATGTAGCCTTGCCCCCAGAAGCTGAAGGAGTCGGGGAAGGGCGTGATGGGGTAGGCATTGGTGATCACTTTGGCGGCGCCCTTCAAGCTCATGAACAGCGTCAGCGTGACCACGAAAGCGGGCACGTTCCACTTGACCCGGATCAGGCCGCCCAAAGCGTGCACGGCAGTGCCCAGGATCACAACAGCCGGCGCGGCCAGCCACATCGGCCAATGTTGCTTGACGGCCAGTATCCCCAGCAGCGAGGAGCCCCAGGCCACGGCGGAGCCGACGCTCACATCAATGTCCCCAGAGATGATGATAAAGGTCATGGCACAGGCGATCATGCCGTTGATGGCCACGGCGCGCAGGACGTTGAACAGATTGCGCGGTGTGAGAAAGTTGGGGGCGGACTGCGCCAGCAGGGCGAACAGGATGATCACGGCGACCAACAGACCGGAACGGGACATGAAGTCACCGATGCGGCTCAACCAAAGGGGGCGCGTTCTACTGGTTTCGGCTGTCTTGATCATCGTCTATCTCCTCCATCACCAGCGTCATCAATCCTTCCACGTCCACCGCGTCCGGCATCGTCTCGCCGGTAATGCGTCCCTGGTTCATGATCAGGATGCGATCAGCCACATCGAGCACCTCCTCGACCTCCGAGGAGATAAAGAGCACGGCTATGCCCCGCTGGGCCAGTTCACGCACCAGACGGAAGATCTGCTCCTTGGCGTGGATGTCAATGCCCCGCGTGGGCTCATCCATCAGCAGGACGTCCGGCTGTGTGTTCAGCCAGTTACCGATGACCACCTTCTGCTGGTTGCCGCCGCTCAAGGTGATGGTTGGAGCACGCAGGCCGGGCGTCTTGATGTCCAGGGAGTCGACCATCTCCTGGGCCAGAGCACGCTCGCGCAGCCTCTGCAGCACGCCGGAGATGCTGACGCGGGCCAGGCTGGCCAGGGTCAGGTTGTCTTGCAGGGTGAAGGGCAGCACCAGCCCCTGTCGCTTGCGGTCTTCGGGGGTCAGGCCTACGCCCAACGCTTTCATGGTTATGGGACTGGGGTTGCTCAACACGTTACCGTTCACTCGGATCTCACCACTGTCTATGGAATCGAGCCCGAAGATGGCGCGCACCAGGTCGGTGCGGCCCGACCCCAGCAGCCCGGCGATGCCCAGGACTTCCCCCGCTCGCAGATCGAACGAAACGTCGTGCAGGACACCTTTGCGGCTGAGGTGGCGCACGGAGAGCTTGACCTCGCCAACCTGACCGCTCTCGCCTCTTTCCATGCGCTGCCAATCGGCGCCGATCATCATGTTGGCGATGCGGGCTGGTGTCGCTTCGCCAACGGAGATGGTGCCGATGTGTTGGCCGTCCCGCAGCACGGTCACGCTGTCGGCGACGTGGGGGATCTCCTGGAGGCGGTGGGTGACGTAGATGATGGCACGCCCCTGGGCGCCCAACCGTCGCACCACGCGATGCAAGGTCTCCACCTCGCTGGCCGCCAGGGCGCTGCTGGGCTCGTCCAGCACCAGCACACGGGGGTCGAAGGAAATGGCCTTGGCGATCTCGATGAGCTGCTGCTGGGCCACGTTGAGGCGGGAAACGATCTCGTCCAGCTTGAGGGTGACTTCCAGTTGATCCAGGGCGGCCTGGGCGATCTTGTTGATCTGGCCGCGGTCAATCACCGAGATGCCCAAACGGCGGTGGCGTGGCCAGCGCCCCAGGAGGATGTTTTCAGCCACGGTCAGGCCGGGCACCAGGCTCATCTCCTGATAGACGGTGCAGATGCCCTGTTCGAAGGCGTCCCGCGGGTTATCAATGGTGACGGGCTGGCTGTCTATGCGGATGTCGCCGCTGTCGGGGCGCACAGCGCCGCTGAGGATCTTGACCAGGGTGGATTTGCCGGCGCCGTTTTTGCCCAGCAGTGCCCGGACTTCTCCTTTCTCCAGCGAAAAATCCACCTGATCCAGGGCCACCACGCCGGGGTAGCGCTTGGTGACGTTTTCCAGGGATAGAATGGGCGACATAAAGGGGGACCTCGAAACGGCGGGTCTTGCGGGCGATGTGCTGCCCGCAAGACCCGGTGTGGACAAGATCAGGGGCTTACTCGAAGATGGCGTTGCCCTGGGTGTCCATGAACAGGTTGATCATGGCGTCGTCGCCGCGGCCGAAGAAGATGGTCGGGGTGTTGACCATCTCCTGCACGGCCTGGCCGGCCAGCACGTCCATGGTGGTGTTGAAGGCATCGTAGCCCATCTGATAGGGGGCTTGACCGGTGACGCCTTGCAGGATGTTGTCATCGGACTGCAACATCTGGCCCATCTGGTTGTTCATGTCCGTGCCGAAGACGAACACCTGGCCCTGCAGGCCCAGGGTCTTGACGGCCATGGCCTCGCCGACGGTGCCGCCCTCGTTGGCCGACCAGAAGAGGTTGATCTCCGGGTTGGCCTGGAGCAGGGCCTCGGCCACGGGCTGGGCCTTGTCGGCCAGCCAGCCGGCCTGATCGGCGACGATCTCCACGCCCGGCAGCTCGCTGACCTGGGCCAGGAAGCCTTCCTTGCGGGGCGGGCAGCCCTCGAACTGGTCGCAGTTGAGGATGCCGATCTTGGCCTGGCCGCCCAGTTGCTCCTGGATGAACTTGACGGCGGCCTCGCCGGTCTTGGTGCCCAGGTCTTCGTTCCTGGTCACCAGGAAGGCGGAGGCGATGCCCGGCTCGCTGACGCAGGTGTTGAAGCAGACGACGGTGATGCCGGCTTCCTTGGCCTTCCTGAGTGCGGCCACGGAACCGTCGGCGGAGATGGGCGTGATGACGATGGCATCCACCCCGCGGGTGATGTAGTCGTCAATCATGCTGGCTTCTTTGTCGAGCTTGTTCTCGGTGTTGCCGAGGATCAGTTCGACGCCGGCCTCGTCGGCGGCGGCCTGCATGCCTGCCTGCACCGTCTGCATGAAGGTGTCGCTCTGGAACACCACACCGGCCATCAGATACTTCTCAGCCGGCGCGGCGGCTTCGGGGGCCTCAAAGATGGCGTTGCCCTGGGTGTCCATGAACAGGTTGATCATGGCGTCGTCGCCGCGGCCGAAGAAGATGGTCGGGGTGTTGACCATCTCCTGCACGGCCTGGCCGGCCAGCACGTCCATGGTGGTGTTGAAGGCATCGTAGCCCATCTGATAGGGGGCTTGACCGGTGACGCCTTGCAGGATGTTGTCATCGGACTGCAACATCTGGCCCATCTGGTTGTTCATGTCCGTGCCGAAGACGAACACCTGGCCCTGCAGGCCCAGGGTCTTGACGGCCATGGCCTCGCCGACGGTGCCGCCCTCGTTGGCCGACCAGAAGAGGTTGATCTCCGGGTTGGCCTGGAGCAGGGCCTCGGCCACGGGCTGGGCCTTGTCGGCCAGCCAGCCGGCCTGATCGGCGACGATCTCCACGCCCGGCAGCTCGCTGACCTGGGCCAGGAAGCCTTCCTTGCGGGGCGGGCAGCCCTCGAACTGGTCGCAGTTGAGGATGCCGATCTTGGCCTGGCCGCCCAGTTGCTCCTGGATGAACTTGACGGCGGCCTCGCCGGTCTTGGTGCCCAGGTCTTCGTTCCTGGTCACCAGGAAGGCGGAGGCGATGCCCGGCTCGCTGACGCAGGTGTTGAAGCAGACGACGGTGATGCCGGCTTCCTTGGCCTTCCTGAGTGCGGCCACGGAACCGTCGGCGGAGATGGGCGTGATGACGATGGCATCCACCCCGCGGGTGATGTAGTCGTCAATCATGCTGGCTTCTTTGTCGAGCTTGTTCTCGGTGTTGCCGAGGATCAGTTCGACGCCGGCCTCGTCGGCGGCGGCCTGCATGCCTGCCTGCACCGTCTGCATGAAGGTGTCGCTCTGGAACACCACACCGGCGACCAGCAGCTTTTCCTCTTCAGCCGGTGGGGCAGCAGGTTCCACCACCTCCGGTGGCTCTGCCGGGGCTGGAGCTGGGAGAGCGCAGGCACTCGCCAGCAAAGCCAGCATCAGCACCAGGCCGAGCAGTTGCAACGCGCGTTTCTTGGACATCTCTTTTCTCCTTTTCGTGTTTTGAATGGTGCGTGGTGGAGCCGGCGCCAGCCCACCGATCTCCGGGTTGATGGGAATCTCTGATAGCCTGGAGGCTGGCCCAAGAGGGGGTTGCTGCTTATGCGTCGGCTGGTGATCCAGCCAATGGACAAATAGATTATACCATGCACATGGTTAAGTTGTCAAAACCCCAGGCAGTTTGGAGCGGTCGCCGCCTGTGCGAGCATGGGTACAGCACTCACATCTCTTCTTCTCG
>JACNHM010000394.1:8266-9827 GCA_014383605.1 Chloroflexota bacterium | reverse complement strand
CTCACAACCCCACGCGTGGAGCACATCAAGCCCCGCGAGACCCAAGACGGCCCCCAACACCGTCTCCCGGTCGGCCCCCTCCACCCGCAGCGTGAAGTTGATCCGCTCGGGCTGGTCGGCGGCGTAGGCGACCACGGAGGAGATGTTGCCGTTCACCTGCGCAATACGGCCGGCCAGTTTGGCCAGTTGACCGGGGACATCGGCCACCTGAACCGTCAGCCTGAGCGAGTCGCTTCCCCCACCCAGCACGGCCGCGAATTGTTTGAAAATGTCGGTCTCGGTGATGATGCCGACGACCTGCCCTGCCTCCACCACAGGCAGGCTGCCGATCTTGTGCTTCACCATCAGGGTGGCCGCCTCTTCCAGCGGACAATCGGGAGGGACGCTCACCACCTCGCACGTCATCACCTGGTCCATGTGATGCTGCCGCTTCATGACGCCCGGCGATCCGGCTTTTGACAAGAACAACTCCAGGTCAGCGCGGCCCACGATCCCGACCAGTCTGCCATCCGCGTCCACGACCGGCAGATGCCGAAATCCGCCGGACTTGACCAGCGCCATGCCTGCCAGCGGGTCACTCTCTGGCCGAACGGTGATGGGGTCACGCGTCATACAATCTCGCACAAACATAGCTCAGCCTCCTTTGGCGCTCCCTATCACTCAATATTAGACCCACCCCGGCCTCAGCCACAAGGCGGGCTTCCTGCTCTACGGCCGCCATGCGTATCTGTAACTACGCCTTCCCCTGGCTGCCGAAGAGTGCGATCTTGCGCTCGACTACGGCCTGCATCGCGTCAATCGCCGGGTCGAGGATCTTGCGCGGGTCAATCTGTTCCGGCTGCTCGGCCAGCGTCTTGCGCACGGACTGCGCGAAGGCATACCGTATCTCGGTGTCAATGTTGATCTTGCAGATACCCAGGCCGATAGCCGTGCGAATCTGATGGTCAGGGATGCCGGAGGCCCCGTGCAGCACCAGCGGCACGTCCACCTTGTCGCGAATGGCCTCGAGCCGGTCAAAGTCCAGGTTGGGCTCACCCTTGTAGAAACCATGCGCGTTGCCGATGGAAACGGCCAGGGAGTCACAGCCTGTGGCCTTGACAAACTCGGCCGCTTCATCCGGGTCGGTCATCGCTTGCTCCCGCTCCGAGACGACGACGTGTTCCTCAATGCCTACGAGACGGCCTAACTCCGCCTCCACCGGCACGCCCACCGCGTGCGCCGCTTCCACTACCTTGCGGATCTCCGCCACGTTCCCATCGAAGGGTAACTTGGAGGCATCACGCATCACTGAGGTGAAGCCGTGGCGCAGGCAGAGCATCACTGTCTCAAAACTCGGCCCGTGGTCCAGGTGCAGAGCAACAGGGAAGTCGGCCAAACGTGCCCAGGTCTGCACAATCTGGGGTAAGAAGTCAGCCCCGGCGTACTTGATGGCCCCGGCCGAAACCTGGACGATGATGGGGGCTCGCTGCGCCTTCGCAGCGCGGGAGATGGCATGGGTGATTTCCAGGTTATTGGTGTTGAACGCGCCGACGGCGTAGCCACCCTTCTGCGCCGCCAGCAG
>JACNHM010000394.1:3198-8080 GCA_014383605.1 Chloroflexota bacterium | reverse complement strand
TACTCTCCACCTCAATGTGCCCGCCATACCGCTCCACCAGGTCCTTGACGATAGCTAGCCCCAGCCCCGTCCCCACCTCGTCCAGGGCTTTGGCGTTAGGAGCACGATAGAACTCCTGGAACAGGTGAGGCAAGGCCTCCTCCGGAATGCCGATGCCGGTGTCAGCCACTTCGACCTGTGCCTGCTCCTCCACCCCTCGCACCGAGACGGTGACAGCGCCGCCAGAGGGGGTGTATTTCACCGCGTTGCTCACCAAGTTGACGAAAATGCGATCCAGGCCCTCCTCCGTCCCCCAGACAACCAGTTCATCGCGACATGGCTGAAGCGTCATCTGCAGTCCCCTCTCCTCGGCGCGGCGTTGCAAAAGCAGCACCGCCCGCCCGACGGAGGCGTTGAGCAGAACTGTCCCCTCCTCCTCCGCCAACTCCGGAGCCCTACCCGCCGCCAGAGCTAGCAAGTCGTTGACCAGGCTCTCCAGGGAATCGAGGCGGCGACTGACACGTCCGAAAACCTCAGCCTGTTTATCTGTCAGTTTGCCAGCGTAGCCCTTGAGCACACCCCGCACCAGCGACTGAGTGACGGTGACGGGAGACCGCAGTTCGTGGGTCACGACGCGGATAAAGTGGGCCTTGCTAGCCTCCAGCGCCTCCAGTTCCATCAGCGCACGGGTGGCTGCCACAGCCGTCGCGCCTAGATCGGCCAACGGCATAAGCAGGGCGGCGTCCTCTTCGCTGAAGCGCCGGGGGGCGGTCCCGTAAACGTGCAGAGTGCCGAGGGGATGACCCTCGTATATCAGCGACACACACAGGACAGAGCGATACCCCTCCGGCACGTCCACAGCACGGGGGTCAGCACGGGCATCAGCGATGACGAGGGGCTGCCCAGCGAGCGTCTCCCCATCCAGGGGGCTGTGCTCCACTGGGATCGGCTCCTGTCGCCGGAACGCAGGGGGGAGGCCGGAGACCGCCGCCACCGTCAAGTGCGCGCCCCCTTCGTTCAGCAGGCGGACCGCTATCGCGTCCGCCTGCAATATCTGCCTGGCCCCATCGGCCAAGCGGGCCAGAACTTGCTCTAGTTCCATCGCACGCTCCGGTTTGGACTCCCTAACTCCCTCACCTGCTGATGGGGACAGGGGGTTACTGTGACTGCTCGAGCAGCCTGCGCACTTTCTCCAACAGAACGTCGGGGTCAATCGGCTTGTCCACGAAGTCGTCCACCGGCAGGTAGGCTTCGTCAGGGCCGAAGCGCAGGGCAGTGGTGGTATGGATAGCAGTCAGCATCAGGATTGGAATGTGGCGGTAAGCGGCATACTCTGACTTAGGGTCACGGCTGCGAAGTCGGAGGGAGACCTGGAAGCCAGCCGTCGTCGTTTCCAGCATCACGTCAAGGATGATCAGGTCCGGCTTGACCTCCTTAACTTTCCGCAGCCCTTCCTCAGCAGTGGCGGCAGCGATCATCTCATAGCCGCTGGCCTCCAGCGGCATCCGCAGCGCCGCCAGCATATCAAGATCATCTTCAATCACCAGAATCTTGGGCATGGTATTCTCCCTATTTATTTATCTCTTCAAGCACTGCGTCGGCCAGGGCCGGAAGCGCGGCCTCAACGGCCGGGCTCAGCCCCTCTCTCCAACCGATCTCAGCCGGCTGGACGCCGAAGATCACGATCTCTGGCAAAGCCCGGCCCAATGCGTCGGCCAGCGCCAGCACCTCCTCCAGGCCAATGTGGTGGGGCGAGAAATGGTCGGGCGTGGAGGCCAACCGGACATCGGCTGGAGTGAAGCGAAGGAACTCACCCGCCCTACGCCCCATCTCGGCGGCGTCCACGATGGTCACCCGCTCCCATCCCTCCATCAGATCGAGCAGCCCCAGCCCGGCCGTGCCCCCATCGAGCACCTGGACACCTGTAGGCAACTTCCGGTGTGCCAACTCCTCAACCAGGCGGCAGCCTACGCCATCGTCCCCACGCAGGGGGTTGCCCAGGCCCAGAACCAGCACTCCCACCTAGACGAACTCCACCGTCAGGAAATGGGCCGAACAGGAGATACACGGGTCGTAGGCCCGCACCAGCATCTCCAGCAGATGGCGGATCTCCTCCTGCGGCCGGTCCAAAATCTGCGGCACCAGCACTCGCATGTCGGCGTTGAGGTTGGCCATGTTCTGGTTGGTGGGGATAACGCAGTTCGCCTCCGTGCAGAGACCGTCCTCGCCGTAAGCGTAGTGGTGGAAGAGGATACCCCGCGGCACGTCGCACGAGCCTACCCCCTCCCCCGCCTTCACCTCCACGGCCGGTGGCTCCTCGGGCTCGATGCCTCGTGTCAGCAGCTCATCTATGATGCGGATGCTGTCCTCCACGCAGTGGACCATCTCCACCACCTGGGCCGCCGTATTGAGGAAGGGATTGGTGACGAGGGGTTCCAGACCCAGCTTGGCCGCCGCCTCCTTGGCACGGGGGTGGAGTTGGTCGAAGTTGTTGTTCAGCCGCGCCAGCGCGCCGACCATGTAGGACTCCCGATGGTGGTGGGTCCACTTGGCCGTCGAGTGAGGCACGCATTTTTCGTTGGTCACCTTCCGGTAGTCCTCGGTGGGGTAGGAGAAGCCGTCGGAGGTGACGACGGTGCCGTCAATGAAGGCGTACTCGTCCTCCTTGCGGAGACAGATGTACTCGGTCTCTCGCTCGAACTCGGGCCAGGGGAGGGTGGAGAAGAGCGCCACCGTCTCGTCCATGTCGGCGCGGGCCTCCACCAGCCGGGCCCGCATCTCCCGCAGCTCGGCCTCGGTGGGCAGGTGCGTGAAGCCGCCGACGGCCATAGCGCAGGGGTGGGTATGGCGGCCGCCGATCATGGCGCAGAGGTCGCCGGAGAGTTTCTTGATCCGCAGTGCCCGCAGCACCGCGTCGGGGTGGGTCCCTGCCAGGGGGATAACGGAGCCGACACCTAGGAAATCTGGTGCGACCAGCATATAGGTATGCAGCACGTGGCTGTCTATGATCTCACCGTGTAAGTTGAGTTTGCGCAGCAGCACCGTCTGCTCCGAAGGCTCCACCCCCAGCGCCTTCTCGGTGGCGCGCAGGCTGGCCGTGGCGTGGCCCACGCTGCAGATGCCGCAGATGCGGGAGGTGATGTGGCTGAGCTCATAGTAGGGCCGCCCGCGCAGGAATGCTTCGAAGAAGCGGGGGGCCTCGACCACGTCAAAGCGGCACTCCTTGATCTCGCCGTTTTTAACGTCCACGACAATGCTGCCATGCCCCTCGACACGGGTTACGTGATGTACGTTCACGTTCACAGTGGTCATTTTCCCTCCTCTTCAACCATTCGCGCCTGCACCTGGTATGTGTTGAACATCGTGAAACGAGACATGACCTCTTCTACGGTCAGGCCAGCCTCGGCTAGCACGTCCTTCATCGAGTTCTCGTTGGGGTGGGGGATGAACCCCCGGCAGCCCTCGCAGCCGTCGCCGTAGGTGGGGCAGATGGCGTCGCAGCCGGCCCGGGTGACCGGCCCCAGGCAGAACTTGCCGATGTGGAACATGCACACGTTCTCCTTCAGTTTGCACTCGACGCAGACGGGATAGTCAGGGATGGGTGGCTTCTTGCCCAGGAGAACTGCCTTGACCACCCGGACGAACTCCTCCCGGTCAATGGGGCATCCGGGGATGACAGCATCCACCTCGATCACCGCGCTGATGGGGCGAGCCTCGTAGGTCTCGTACCAATCCGCCTTATCTCCGTAGACCCAGCGGCGAACGTCCTCTAGCGGGTGCAGGTTCTTCAGGGCGTTAACACCCGCCAAGTGGGCACAGGCTCCCAACGCGACGACCATGTCGGCCTGTGCACGGATCTTCTCCAGGCGCGCCTCGTCGGACTGGCGGGTGCAGGAGCCCTCGATGAAGGCGATTTGGTAGTCCTCACCCTTTTCAGTCATCGCCTCGCGGAACTGCACGATCTCAACGGCATCGAGCAGATCCAGGTGCGTCTGGAGCGAATCAACGACCGTCAACTGGCACCCCTCACAGCACGAAAAGTCAAAGAAAGCAACCTTCGGTCGCCCATTGTCCATTTTACAACGCCTCCTCGACGCCCTTGATCTGAGCGTAGGTGAAAACCGGGCCTTCCTGGCAGCAGTACAGATTGTTAATCTGGCAGTGACCGCACTTCCCCACGCCACACTTCATCCGGCGCTCCAGCGAGAGGTAGATCTGCGTCTCCGGGATACCCATGCCCAGCAGTTCGATCAGCACAAAGCGATACATGATGGGCGGGCCGCAGGTGACGGCGACGGTGTTGCGGGGGTTGACGCTGATCAAGGGGAAGAGCATGGTGATCACGCCTACGTGACCGTCCCACGTCTCGTTCCCCCAGTCTACCGTGATGTGACACTCGACGTCGTCGCGGGCGCCCCACGCATCCAGTTCATCGCGGAAGAGCAGTTCTTCCGGCCGCTTGGCCCCGTAGAGGATGATCACTCGCCCGAATAGGCCGCGCTCGTCGAGCACCTGGTTGATCAGTGAGCGGAGAGGCGCCAGCCCCAGGCCGCCCGGCGCGAAGAGAACGTCCTTGCCGCGCATTCTCTCGATGGGGAAGCCGTGACCAAAGGGTCCACGAATGCCTACCCGATCCCCCGCCTGCAGTTCATGCAGCGCGTTGGTCACGTCTCCCACTTGTCGCACGCAGAGTTCGAAGGCACCGTTAGAGCGGCTGGGCGAAGAGGTGATAGAGATGGGAGCCTCACCTATGCCCAGCATCGAGAGCATCACGAATTGTCCTGGGGCGTGGCCCAGATTGCGCCTCTCTGGCAACTCGATGGTGAACAGCTTTTCCAATGCCGTCATCTGTTCCACGTTGGCCAGACGGGCCATCTCAGGTGTATAGATGCTTGTACTGAGC
>JACNHM010000394.1:0-3039 GCA_014383605.1 Chloroflexota bacterium | reverse complement strand
CGTTAAAACCATCAACGATACTGATGTTAGCCACGCAGGTGCGGATACAACGACCGCAACCCACGCAGCCTAGCTCGTCGAATTTTTCGTAGATGTATTTCCCCTTGCGCATGAAGCGATGGCGCTGGCGGGCTGCACGGGCCTCGCGGAAGTTCTCACCGCCGGCCACGCGGGCGAACTCGTCCAACTGGCAGGAATCCCAGCGGCGCAATCGTTCTCCCTCGGTCAGCGCCATGTTCACCTCGTCCACGACGTTGAAGCAGTAGCAGGTGGGGCAGACGTTGGTGCACGACCCGCAGGCGAGGCATCGCTCCCCCAGTTCCGCCCAGAGGGGATGGTCGTAGGCTCTGCGCAGCAGGGCCGGCAGTTCGGCCGCATCGAAGTCGAGACGGTAGGCGAAGCGCGGCCACTTGGCGCTGAGCACCCCGTTCAGACGGCGGATGTCGGCATCGGCAGCCTCGCGAGCGATCCCATAGCGGGAGAGGAGTTGTTCCCCAGCCTCGGTCGCCACGTCCACCGCGTAAGCCGCCCCCAGGTCGGTCAGGTGCAGGTCGTACCCTTCGCCAGCGGTCAGCGTCCCCATGCTCTTGCAGAAGGAATGTTCGTCGCAGGGCTCCAGGCACTCCAGGCTGACGATGATGGTCTGCCGCCGCCGCTCCAGATAGTGAGCGTCGGGGTAGTCCTGGGAAAAGACCTTGTCCAGTAACTGGATGGCGTGCAGGTCGCAGGTGTGCATCCCCAAGAGCACCGTCGGGTGGGCCTCAATGACCGTGTCCACGTGCGGCGCCCCCCGCATAGTGAAAGTCGCCAGTCGCTCCTGGGGAGGTTGCAGTACTTTCTTAGGCGGCAGGATGGTCGTGTTATGATCAAGCCGCAGTTGGCCCGGGTCAGTAATCGGTCCGAAGGCGAACTGGGGTCCTTTCGTCTGTGGCCCGATGACCTGATAGTCGGCCATCAGCGCATTGACTAGCGGAGCAAGCGCTCCCTTATCTAGAATCATTAGGCTCATATCAGTCTCCTCGCTTTATCGAACCCTCTTGTAATAGTTGATCAGACCATTGGTCGAGGCGTCATGCGTGGAGACCTCCTCATCCCCCGCCAGCTCCGGCAAGATCGCCTTGGCCAGGCGCTTGCCCAACTCGACGCCCATCTGGTCAAAAGAGTTGACGTTCCAGATGACGCCCTGGGTGAAGATCTTATGCTCGTAAAGCGCGATCAGCGAGCCAAGCACTTTGGGCGTCAGTTTGGGATAGAGGAACGAGTTGGTCGGTTTGTTGCCGGGGAAGGTCTTGGCCGGGACCAGCCGTTCCAGTTGTTCGCCCAAGTACCCGGCCGCGGCCAGTTCGGCCCGAACCTCGTCCGGCGTGCGGCCTTTCATCAGCGCTTCCGTCTGCGCCATAAAGTTGGAGATCAGAATTGCATGGTGGTCGCCCAGCGGATTGTGGCTCTGGGCGGCCGCCAAAAAGTCGCACGGGATCAACTTGGTCCCCTGGTGGATGAGTTGGTAAAAGGCGTGCTGCCCGTTGGTGCCCGGCTGCCCCCAGATGATCGGGCCGGTGGAATAGTCCACCCATTCGCCCGCCAGGGTGACGCTCTTGCCATTGCTCTCCATGTCTCCCTGCTGGAAATAGGCGGGAAAGTAGACCAGGTACTGGTCATAGGGTAGGATGGCGTGGGACTGGGCTCCGAAAAAATTGTTGTACCAGATGCCCAGCAGGGCCATGACCACCGGGACGTTCTTCTCAAAGGGCGTGGTGCAGAAATGCTCGTCCACCTGGTGGGCCCCGCTTAGGAACGCCTCGAAGCGATCCATGCCGACGTACAGGGCGATGGAGAGGCCGATGGCGGACCACGAGGAGTAGCGCCCGCCGACCCAATCCCAAAACTCGAACATGTTCTGCGGGTCAATGCCAAAGTCGGCGACGGCGGCCGCGTTGGTGGACATGGCCACAAAGTGTTTGGGGACGGCTGCTTCATCGCCGGCCGCAGTCAGAAACCAGGCGCGGGCCGAATGGGCGTTGGCCATCGTCTCCTGAGTGGTAAAGGTCTTGGAGGCCACCAGGAACAGCGTTGTTTCCGGGTTCAAGGCTTTCAAGGTCTCAACCAGATCGGTGCTGTCCACGTTGGAAACGTAATGCACCCCCATGCCGGGCTTTCCGTACGGCCGCAGCGCGGTGGCGACCATCTTGGGTCCCAGGTCGGAGCCGCCGATGCCAATGTTGACCACGTCGGTGATGGCCTTGCCGGTGTATCCCACCCAGGCTCCAGAGCGCACCGCCTCGCTGAATGTGCGCATCTTGGCCAGCACCCGGTTGACATCAGGCATCACGTCCCGGCCGACTTCGGCGAGCCCTCGGCCTGAGGCTCGGCCCGAAGGCTCAGTCGAGCCGTCCACCAGGATGGGGCGGTTGGACCGGTTGCGCAGGGCGACGTGGAGCACCGCCCGGTCCTCGGTAGTGTTGATTTTCTCCCCGCTGAACATGGCATGGATTTTATCAGCCAGGTTGGCCTGCTGCGCCAGTTCTACCAGCAGTTTCATCGTCTTTTCGGTGATGCGGTTCTTGGAGTAATCAAACAGGATTTCATCGAGCCTCAGCGAGAAGCGCTCGAACCGCTGGGGATCGCGAGCAAAGAGATCTCGCATGTGGATACCGGCTATTTCCTGTTGGTGCTCGACCAATGCCTGCCAGGATGACGATTCAACAAGAGTGGCCATATTACCTACTTCGCGAGTCCAGAATCTCGCGTGCAAAAATCTGCTGTATTGATGAGACACCTGTCAATCCAATGCTACGGCCCGGGCTGGGCCATGATCTTGGCGATAGGCCGTAACTCTAACCACCACTGCGTTTTGGGGCGTTGAAGATCTCTGTCCATTAGTCGTGGCAAGTCCTCTAGACTGGTGAATGCCACTCGACCCGCCTGCAGACCGATGAAAGCTCCAGAAGGTGAGTCTTTGTCGGCCTCTTCTATCAAGAACTCGACGCATCTCGCCGCCAAGCGGGTGGCCTGAATCCGATCAAACGGGGAAGGATCGCC
>JACNHM010000620.1 GCA_014383605.1 Chloroflexota bacterium | reverse complement strand
AGATGAGCAGACCTTCGCCCGGATAGGGGCGCGGTAGTCAACGATCTCCCCCCACACAAACCATGCGCCATCTCGGCTGTCCGGGATGGCGTTTTGCGTCCTCCGGCAATGGTTGAGGGTGGGCTCGAGGTTGTGCTGCTCCCCTACAAAGCACAGGTTGACAAGATGGCCGAGGGGCGCGCCGTATCGTTTTTCGCGCCGGACGAGTACGGACGCGAGGTTCGCTTCGCGGTGCACGTGTACTCCGACGAAGACGCACGCGAGCTGTCGGACATGCTTGCCCAAACGGGCACCGGTAAACTCGCCTAGTTATGGTCGGTGGGACGGTCGCCCGCCCCGCCGCCACTCCCGAACCCCACTTGATAGTTTCCCGTCACGGGGATGCTGAGCACCACACATAGCCCTTGTCATAGGCAACGATAGCGGCGATTACCCCACCGCGACGGCGGCGACCTCTGCTGCCCATCCCCCGGATTTTCCGGTTTCGGGCGAACAGGTCGCACCAATCACCGCATCCCTCACCGCAACCGGCAGTTGACCTCCCCACCCGCCTGTGTTATACTTGCCAGCGCCTGATCCATGGGCAATCCTTCATCAGAGTCCGTTATGAGCCGCACAACACCGATCCTGCCCGTCCTGGCCATCCTTTTCCTCTCGGCGTTCACACGCTCGGCCCTGGGTTTTGGCGACGCCCTGATTGCCATGCCGCTGCTGGCCCTGATGGTGGATATGCAGGTCGCCACACCTCTGGTGGCCTTTGCTGCGCCCACCATCGCCCTGACCATCCTGCTGACGGAGTGGCGCAGCGTGGACATCAGGGCAGCCTGGCGGCTGATCGTCTCCAGCCTCATGGGCATACCCTTGGGACTGTTCTTCCTCAAGAACGCGCCAGAACCGCTCGTGAAAGCCATCTTGGGCCTGGTGCTCATCGGGTTTGGCCTGTTCAAACTGGCCGTGCCCCAGGTGATAACCCTGCGCAGCGACAAGCTGGCCTACGTGTTCGGCTTGCTGGCCGGCATCCTGGGCGGCGCCTACAACACCAACGGCCCGCCCGTCGTCGTCTATGGCACGCTGCGCGGATGGTCGCCGGAGAGTTTCAGATCCACGCTGCAATGCTACTTCCTGCCCACGGGCTTGATGATCTTGATCGGCCAGGGCCTGGCGGGGCTGTGGACGCCCACGGTGCTGCGCCTATACGCGTACGCGCTGCCGGTCATCCTGCTGGCCATCTTCGTTGGCGGAAGAGTCAACAGACGCGTATCCGGAGGACAGTTCCACCGCATCGTCTACGGTTTTCTGGTTCTCATAGGGGCGTTGCTCTTCGTATAAGCCATATGGCGTCCGGCTCCACCAGCCGCCGAAAGATACACTACCCACCTCAACCGGCAGTTGACCTCCCCACAGACCTGTGCTATACTCTGCTCGCTGAGGAGGCATGGACCGTGAAGCCCAACCGTTACGTGCAGCTAGCTATCGCCATCGCATTGCCCCTGCTCGCCGCCGCCAGTCTGGTCGCGGCCTTCGCCGAGGAGCCCCTGCACTTCCGTGATCCATACACCGGCCAGACAGGTGAAGAATGGGAAGAAATCAGTACGATCCACAACGACCTGACCTACTCACTGGCTCTGGCCGCCGGTTTCTCCATCACCGACAGCATCACGCTGCACATCTGGAACCAACTGGTTGACTCGGAGCAAATCGGGCCGGGTGAGGCGATCTCGTACACCAATTGCACGGGCGGGGCGTTCTATCCCGCGCCCAACCCCAACATCGTTTGCGGCCTGAAACCCCATTCGAACGTGATCTGGCCGCTGTGGAGCAGCGTGAAAGACCAGGATCATTGCGTGACCTCACGGTTCGGGCCGTATTCGCCCTTCTTCCACTTTCCGCAGGACAACGAGCGGGATCTGGGCGCACTCCACGACTGGGGGTGGGGCCTGACGGACACGCTGACCGCCTACGAAGCCTATGCCTGGGGCGGGCCGGCCGAGTTCACCGTGATGCAGGCATCTTGCCTTTACACCCGCACAGCCGTGATCACCACGGGCATCCAGGCCGGGTCGTTGCAGGCCTTCGCCACCTACCTGCACTCCCTGGCCGATTACTATTCGCACCGGGAATGCATCGCTCACATGGACAGCCTGGGGATGCCCTGGGCCACCCATACGCTGACCGGACACCCGCCGTGCAACTACAATCCCCTCAACCCCCAGCCCGACGACGTTCACGGCCGCGAGTTCTACACCTACACCGATTCGCTACGCACAGACGCGGCCATTCAACACATTTACACTGAGCTGACGGCCCGCAGCCGGCAAGGCGAAGGGGCGTATTTTCCGCTCGCTATGGACACAGCGCTGACCGGTATCAGTGGTTCGCCCACGCTGAGCGAGACGCTGTACACGTTTGTGCACCAGTGGGACTTCCAGCACCCCGCCGAGCGGCGGGCGCAGGCCGATCTCATCGCCAATGCCGTGCTGGCCCAGCGGGCCCCGATCCGTCGCCTGTATCTGCCACTGGTCCAGGACATCACCTGAGCCATGAAACTGTTCATCAGAGCGCTCGCCGGGGCGGCGGTTGTGGTGATCATCTCGCTGCTGTCCCGAACGAAAAACTACTACGTCGCCGGCCTGGTCCCCTTGTTCCCCACGTTCGCGCTGATTTCGCACTACGTGATCGGAACCGAGCGGACCGTCCACGAGCTGAAAGAAACTATCCTCTTCGGGATGTGCTCGCTGCTGCCCTACCTGGCATACCTGACGGCGCTGTATTGGCTCGTGGATAGGCTGAAGCTGGAGTTGGCCCTGGTGGGAGCCGTCGCTTGCTGGGTCGTGGCCGCGATCGTGTTGATCGTCCTCTGGAACCGCATGTGATCTCTGCTCTGCAAGGAGTTGATGATGTTGGTGGCGGCCCAGGCCGAGTTGGCACGTTGCACGCCACTCTACGATGATCCGGCCTTCGAACCACAGCGCAGCCAGCTAGCGGCGCTCGTGGCCAGCAAGTGGCCGGCGCTTTAGTGCCCTTTGCCCCGTTCGCGCTGGTCTCCTGACCAGCGCAGCCCATCCGTGGGAGCGCGGCCAGCATCACGCCTTTGCCTCCTCCATGTGGAGACGGCGGTCAGGAGACCGCCTTTGAACTCCCTGGGGAAACGCTTACCTTATTTTTTGCGCAATGAGTGAAGGAAGCCTCTGGCACTGAGATGGACATCGAGATCCGCCCCTACGTCGAAGCGGACGAGCCGGCCGTGGTCGCGCTGTGGCGCGAGGTATTCCCCCACGCGCCGGCCTGGAATGATCCCGCAGCAGACATCCGGCGCAAGCTGGCCGTCCAGCGAGAGCTGTTTCTGGTGGCCAGCCGCGGCTCGCACATCGTCGGCACGGCCATGGGAGGGTATGACGGCCATCGGGGCTGGGTGTACTACGTGGTGGTGAGCCCCCGGCACCGCCGGCAGGGCATAGGCACAGCCCTCATGAACGGGGTGGAGGAGAGACTGGCCGAGATGGGATGCCCGAAGGTCAATCTGCAGGTGCGGGCCTCCAACGAGGAACCTGCGCCTATGCCCTGGCCGGCCAGAAGGACAAGGCCATCGCCAAACTGGGCCAGGCGCTGCGCCTGCAGCCCGATCTCACCGAATGGTCGCAGCAGGACCCGGACTTCGCGTCCATCCGCGAGGATGCCGCTTACCTGGCGCTCTACACCACTCCAAGCCGTGCCTGAGCCATGACCACCAAGCTGGAGCTGCGCATCCGCCGGGTCGGCCCTTGGGGGCTGAACAGCTACGGTCTGATCTGTCCCACAACCGGGCAAAGCCTCCTGTTCGACCCCGGCGCTGAGCCTGATACACTCACAGAGATGCTGGCCGGCAGCAGCCCGCTGGCCATCCTGCTGACCCACACTCACTTTGACCACATCGGCGCGCTGGAGGAGATGCGAGCCAGGCTGAAGGTGCCCGTGCTGGCCCATCCCGGCCCGCACGCCGGCGGCACAGAACTGCCTGCCGACCGCTGGCTGCGCCACGGCGACACGGTAGCGGTGGGCGAACACACGTTACGAGTGTACTACGCCCCCGGCCACACCGACGACCAGGTCTGCTATGCCATCGAGGGCGACCCCCGTGTCATCGTCGGCGACACCATTTTCGAAGGCGGGCCGGGCAAGACCTGGTCAGCGGAAGGCTTCCGCACCACGCTGAAGACCCTGCGCCAGGTTGTGCTGGCCTGGCCCGATGAGACCCTCTGCTATCCCGGGCACGGCCCGCATTTCCGCCTGGGCGACAAGCGAGCGGACATCGAGGCGTTTCTGGGCAAGGATCACGGGGCTTTCTTCGGCGACGCCACGTGGGGTATATAGGGGAAGGCAGAAGGCGTATTCGGGGATGTAGCGCTCAGAATCGCTTCAGGCGACATCGAGACGACTGCAGCACCTCAGGATTGGCCAAACGGCCCGGACATTCTCCGTTCAACAGCCCTCTCACATCCTCAACGACCATCGCCGCATGGTGCGCTTTCACGTCGTCGGCGGCGCCGGCCAGGTGCGGCGTGAGCAGCACGTTGTCCAGTTCCAGCCACGGGCTGTCGGCGGGCAGTGGCTCCTGCCAGAAGACGTCCAAGGCGGCGCCGGCGATGCGGCGCGCTCGCAGCGCGTGGTACAGCGCCTCTTCATCCACCACGGCGGCGCGGGCGGTGTTGATCAGATAGGCGGTGGGTTTCATCCGCGCCAGCTCCGCCGCGTCGATCATGCCCCGGGTCGCATCGTTGAGCGGCACGTGAAGCGAGAGGACATCGGCCCGAGGCAGCATCTCGTCCAGTGTGGTCAGTTGGGCCAGGCCGCTGAGATCAGCCCGGCAAAGGCAGGGATCGCACCCCAGCACCTCCATGCCCAGCGCGCCGGCGCGGCAGGCCAGCGCCTGACCGGTGGCACCACACCCCACCAGCCCCAGGGTCTTGCCGGCCAATTCCGGCCCCCGGAAGTGGAAGTAAGGGATCTCGCCGCCCACGTGCCAGCCGCGCTCCCGCAGGTGGCGGTCGGCCCGGCAGATGCTGCGGCCCAGGGCCAGGATGAGTCCCAGGGTGAAGTCCGCCACCGAGTCGGCGTTGCGGCCCGGCGTGCCGAGCACGGCAATCCCCGCCGCCGTGGCCGCAGCCACCTCCACGTTGACCGGCTCGCTGCGGCAGGCGGCGACGATCTCCAGCCGCGGCGCTGCCATCACCCTCTCCGTCACCTGCTCCACTTCGACGACGAGCAAAGCCACGTCGGGCATCAGGGCGACGAGCTCGTCCTCGCTCAGCGCGTGGCGCGTCTGTCCCCAGCCGGCCAGGTCAACGGCGTAGCCCAGCGCGCGCAGGGCGGGGATGGCCTGCGGATCGAATTCGGCCAGCACCAGCGCTTGTTTCATCGGCTATCACCACCTGCCGGCGCGGCAAAGTGCGTCTGCATCTTCTCGAAGACCTCCAGATAGGCCCGGTAGTGCGGCTCGTACTGCTGCGCGCGCACGAGGTCAGGCTCGTAGACGGTCAGCGGCGGCGCGGGCAGCACCTCTGCACTGCCCTGTCCCCACAGGACGAGCTGCGCGCCAGCAGCCGCCGCCGGTTCAGCCACCCGCGGCACGTGCAGCGGGCGACCCAACACATCGGCCATCATCTGTGCCCACAGCGGTGCGCCGGCCGAGCCGCCGGTGAAGAGCACGGTCGCGAAGCGCTCGCCCGCCACCCGCTCCAGTTGCTCCAGATTGCCCCGCACGCCGTAGCAGACGCTCTCCAGGATCGCCCGGGCCACGTGACCCAGGTCATGGCTCACGCTGAAGTTGTGGAGGACATAGGGCGCTTTGCGCTGCCAGGTGTCCTGCGCCCAGCGGGGGTTGGTGGCCACCACCAGCAAGCCGTCGCAGCCGATGGGAGCCTGCGCGGCCAGATCGTCCAGGATGGCATAAGGCCCCAGCCCCCGCCGCCGGGCTGCGGCGACCTGCGCCTGCCCGAAGGTGTCGCGGAACCACCTGTAGATCATGCCGGTGTGGCCGGCGTTGGTCTCCACCGCCCACAGCCCAGGCCGCAGGTGCGTGCTGACCCAGGGATAGCGCAGGGGATCGAACAGCGGGCGGCTGGCGGTCATCATCAGCGGCGTCGTGGAACCGCCGACGATGACGGCTTTCCCCGGCTCCATGCCGCCCACGCCCAGGCCGCCGAACTGCGTGTCGCCGCCGCCCACGTGCACTGGCGTGCCCGCCGGCAGGCCGACGGCGCGGGCCACCTCGCCGTTCAAACCCCCCAGCCGTGCGCCGCCCTCGTAGACCGGCGGCAGCAGGTCAAGGCGCAGGCCCAGACCGCGCAGTAAGTCCTTCGCCCAGGCACGAGCCGGCACGTCGGCCATCTGCCCGGCGCAGATCAGCGTGGGGTTGGTGCCCTTTTCGCCACACAACCGCTGCAGAACCCAGTCGTGGACGAACAAGAAGGAAGCCGCCCGCGCCCAAGCCGCGGGCTGTTCGCTGCGAAACCACAGCAGCTTGGGCAGGGTGAGCTCGGGGGCCGGCCAGTGGCCGGTGAGTCGGTACAGCTCCTCGATGCCCAGGTGCTCTTCGATGGCCTGACAGTAGTCGGCGCCGCGGCGGTCGTAGTTGAGCACGCCGGGAGCCACGGGAGTGCCGTCACCCGCCAGCAGGACGAAGCCCTGGCGCAGGCTGGTGGCGGTGATGCCCAGGACATCGCCGCCGGGCCGACCGGTCTTGTCCACGGCCTCGGCCATGGCCTGGACGATGCCGCGCCACCACCGCGCAGGGTCGAACTCCGCCCGCTGCGGCTGTGGGTGGCTCACAGGATTGTCGCGGGCGGCGGTGGCCAAGAGCCGGTTCTCCCGCAGGGAGAACACAGCAGCCCGCGAGCTGCCCGTTCCAATGTCAATGGTCAAGACCAAATCGGTGGCCATGCCGAGCTCCTATCGGTGTCAGCAAATGATTTGTCACACCACGGGACGGAGGACGTTCGCCTCTCGCCCCTCGCCCCTCGCCCAGGTCAGGGAATCAAGACGGTCTTGATCGAGGTAACGCCCGGCTGACTCTTGACGGCAATGGCTTCCTCAAACTCAGCCAGGGGGAACACGTGGGTGACCATGGCCGCACCGTTGACCAGTCCTTCGGCCAGGCAGCGAATGGCCAGCGGGTAGGTGTGGGGGCTGAGGTAGCCGCCCACGATCTCCAGCTCCTTGAACTCGCTCACCAGGTTGAAGTCCACGGTGGCCTCACGCCCGTAGACGCCGAAGATCACCAGCCGCCCCGCTTTGCGCAGCGCTTCCAGTCCGAGCCGGATGGACTGAGGGCTGCCGGAGGCCTCAACGTAGACGTCGCAGCCGCGGCCAGCGGTCAGAGACTGGATCTCAGCCGTCACATCGTCTCGGGCGGGGTTGAAGACGTGGTCGGCGCCCAACTCCCGGGCGATGGCCAGCAGGCCGTCGTCCAGATCCAGACCAATCAAGCGGCGCGGCGTCTGGAGCCGGGCCACCTGGAGCATGCCCATGCCGATGGCTCCCAGCCCGGCGATGACCACGGTATCGTCCAGGCCGATGTCGGCCAGGTTGATGCCGTGGATGGCGCAGGAGAGAGGCTCGATGAGCGCCGCTTCGGCCGGCGGCAGGTCGTCGGGCACGCGGTGCACGATGGCCCCGCGGGGGATCTTCAGAACCTCCGCCCAGGCCCCCACGCACACGCCGGGTCGGTCACACAGGTGATACAGCCCGCGCTGGCAGAACCAGCAGGTGCGGCAGGGCACGATGATCTCGGCCGTGACGCGGTCGCCGAGGCCGACGCCGGTCTCCTCGGCGGCGCCCTCGCCCATCTCCACCACCGTGCCCACATACTCGTGGCCGGGGATGTAGGGATCGGGCAGTTGCCACGGATGGTTACCGCTGTAGATCTTGCGGTCGGCCGCGCAGATGCCCGCGGCCTCCACGCCGATCACGATCTCCCCTGGCCCGGCCTGCGGTTTTTCGATCTGCTCATAACGAAAATGCTTGCCCCCGCGAACCACGACAGCGTTCATCTTGCTCATCGGCATCCCTATTCGTCAGATCCTCCAGCATCCGCCGGGCCGGCATCACGTCCCTTTGCCAACACCGCCCGCGCCGTGTCCATGTCCGTGACCAACACGCTGGCGTGCTTGCCGCGCAGCGCGCCCAGGATGGCTGCGGTCTTGTCCTGGCCGCCGGCGACAGCGACCACGGTGGGGATGGCGCGCAGTTGATCCAGGCTGATGGCGATCAGGCGGTCGTCCAGTGGGCAGGCCACCGGCTGCCCTTGCACGTCAAAGAAGTGTCCCATGATGTCGCCCACGGCGCCACGCTGGCGCAGGTCACGGACGATGGCATAGTCACAGCACCCCAGGTGGTAGAGGACCATGTCATCGCCGGTGTTGCCAATACCCACCAGGGCCACGTCAGACTGAGCTGCTCTCTCCAGCGTGGCAGAGATCTGGGAATCCTGCAGCCGAGCGGCGCGGGCTTCACCGCTTTCCACGACCACGGGTGTGAAGACGTGCTCGGCGACGCCGCCGCAGCATTCCGCCAGCCGCCAACTGACGTTGTAGGTGTCGAACCCCAGATCGCTTCGCCCCGCACCGCCCACCATTTCCACGAAAACGCACCGGCCATCCGAGTGCGGCTCCACAAAGCGCGGAATCTCGGCCAGGGTCCGCCCCATGCCCAGACCCACGACCAGGCCGGGCCGGAAGAGGTTCTGCAGATAGCGGGCGGCGGCCTCGCCCAGCGCCGCCCGCAGACGCGCTGGCTGCAACGGCGTGGGGGCAACGAAGGCGTCCTGGAGACCGAAATGCTGGCGAAGTTCCCGTTCCAGTTCCAGGTGAGCGGTGGGCCGGGCAATGCGAAACTCGACGACCCCCTCATCACGGGCCTGCTTCAGCAGCCGGGTTACCTTGACGCGGGGCATGTTGAGCCGGTCACCGATCTCTTGCTGGGTGAGCTCTTCGACGTAGTAGAGCCAGGCCACCCGTGCCAGCAGGTCATCGCGGTTCATCGTCTTCGAAGTCCTTGTCCGGCCCTCAGGCCTGGAGCGGAACCCGTGCCCAGGCGTCGTAGAGGATGGCGTAGAACCGCTGCACATCCAGGATGCGCGTGGGCATGTTGATGCGTGCGCCTTCGCCCTCATTTGCCAGGACGATGGTGCCCGTTTCCAGGTCGGCCACGGTGGAGCACACCCACACCGGGTTGTCGTCAAACAGCTCCGGATACGAGATGTACACCGCCGGCAGCAAGTCCCACAGGTAGAAGCGGGGCAGGCCGCAGGTCATGCCATGCCCCAGCAGCCACTGGCGGATGACGCGGCGCGTGTTGGGACCCCAGTGCCGCAGGCGCGGCAGGTCGAGCCAACTGAAAGAGGCTTGCAGGCAAGTGTGCGCGTTCATCAGCGTCACCGGGCAGGGGGCGTTGAGCACGGCAAAGGCGGCCTCCGGATCGCAGGACAGGTTCAACTCGGCCACGTTGCGCCAGCCCAGGCGCAGCGGATGCAGATAGCCGCCCATGATCGGGATCTGCTTGAGGTTGCGGAAGAAGTCAGGGTCGATCTCGGCGGCGGCGCGCAGGTTGCCCAGAGGGCCGGTGGCCAGCAGGGTGATCTCGCCCGGATGGGCCGCGGCCATGTCGGCCAGGAAGCGAGCAGCCTCGCTGGGAGGTTGGCCTCGCTCCCCCTCGCCCTTGAACAGCGGGATGTCCTCTCGCCCCAGGTCACGCAGCAACTGCTCCGTGAGTGGGTGGACCTTGTCAATGAAACCGTTGCCGAAGGTGGTGGTGATGCCCAACAGTTCGATGTCTGGTCGGCCCAGCAGGTAGAGCAGCGTCAGGCCGTCGTCCACCTCTTTGTAGGGCTGCCCC
>JACNHM010000256.1:7817-9907 GCA_014383605.1 Chloroflexota bacterium | reverse complement strand
TACAGCCGCCGGTAGACAGAATACTGCTGCAACACGCCCCGCACGTAGCGCTGCGGCTCGGACGTGGTGATCGTCTCCAGGAACAGATCATCGTCCTGGCCCGCCAGTACACGCCAGTGGCGAGCGTTGCCCGGCCCGGCGTTGTAGCCCACCAGCGCGGTCATCAGGTTGCGCCCACCATCCTCCAAGACGAAGGCCAGGTAGTAGATGCCGAACTTGACGTTGATGTAGGGACGGTAGACGTGCGCCGGCTGATAGTCGGGCCAACTGAGCTGTTGCGCGATCCACTCGCCCGTGGAGGGGATGATCTGCATCAGCCCCTGCGCGGCGGCGTACGACCGCGCCCCCGGCTCGAAGAGGCTCTCCTGGCGGATGAGAGCATAGAACAGCAGGGGATCCAGGCCCTGGGCCTCGGCCTCCGCCTCCACCAGGTCGGCGAAATAGGTGGGATAGGCCAGCTCCTGCAGGAAGCGGGGCGCCGCGGCGCGCTGCGGCAGCGGCGAAAGGTCGAGCAGCCGCACCGCACAGAGGATGGAGAGGCCGTTGGCTCCCAGCTCCCGGAAGCGCAGCGCCAGCGCGTACATCGCCTGCGGGTCGTCGTACCAGCGATCCTTCACCTCTTCCCATTCCGCCAGCGCCTCCGTGCGCAGGCCCAGGGCCAGCAACGCCACTCCCCGCTGGTAAGCCGGATCCTCAGTGATCGCCCCAGGCAGCGTCCTCAAATCCGGACGCACCGCCGCGGGCAGCCAACTCCGCAGCCAGGCCTCGGCTGCTGTCTGCGTCTCCGCCTCAACCTCGGGCACAGCCGAACCGTTCGCCAGTTCCAGGCCAGCGGCCTGGGCCAGCGCCACCGCCCGCTCACCGTAGTAGCTCTCCGGAGCCATCTCCAGCAGTGACTGCCAGGCCTCCGCGGCCGCTTCCGGCTTCCCCACCGCCAGCAGGGTCTTACCCAGCCAGAAGCGCGTGGACTGAGGCCAATACCCGGCGTAGTCTTCCAGGAGCGTCTGCCAGAGAGTTGCCGCCTCCTCGATCTCTCCCAGGCGATAGCGGTTCAGCGCCGCCTGGAAGAGGGCCTCGCCGGCCTGCCCCGCTTCGGGGTAGCGCTGCTGCAGCGCCGCGTACTCCGCCGCCGCCGCGGGGTACTCCCCGGCCCGCTCCGCCCACTGCGCGGCCAGCGCCAGCGCCTCCGCCGCCTGCGGATGCTCGGGGTTCTCCTCGGCGAAGCGCTGCAACAGCTCCCGCGCGGCGTCTGACTGTCCGGTCTGGCGCAACGCCCGGGCCTGGCTCAGCCAGGCCTCGCCCCAAAGCTCGCTCTGCGGGAACTTCTCGATCAGGCGATCCCACTCGGCGAGGGCCAGATCGGGCAGTTCCAGCGCCAGGTAGGTGCGGGCCATGACATCGTGCGCTGCGGGCCGATAGCCTTCCGGATCGGCGTCCACGTGACGCTGCAAGGCCTCCAGCGCCGGCCAGTAAGCGCCGTTGTGGTAGTCAATCACGCCCCGCTGGTAGTCGTCCACCGCCGCGCCCATGTTCAGCAGCGTTTTCAACGCCTCGTAGGCGTAGGCGCTCCGGGGCTCACCGTCCATGGCGGCGCGCAGATGCGGCTCCGCTTCTTCCACACGCCCGGCCACCTGCAGCACCTCCGCCTGGCGCAACTCAGCCTCCGCCCGCTGAGCGGGGGTGCTGGCCAGTTGCCGCAGGGCCTGGTACTGCGCCAGCGCCCCATCGTAGTCGCCGCGCAGGAAGTACACCTGGGCCATGGCCGCACGCAACCGGCGCGAGGTGGCCGCATCAGGCGACGCCGCCAGCGCCGCCGCGTAGGCCGCCAGTGCCTCGTCGCGCCGTCCCGCTTTGCGGTGGGCGTTGGCGATGCGCTCGTAGGCGACGTGGGCCAGCGGTTCGCCCGCAGCGTCGAGATAAGCCTGGTAGGCGGCGATGGCTTCGTCCCAGGCCTGCGCGCCGGCCCACGCTTCCCCCAGCAGGAAGAACGCTTCAGCACGTCGCAAATCGTCGGGATGCTCGTCCAGGAAGGCCTGAAAACCGGCCGCCGCCTCGAGGTAGAGGTCGTCCAGCAAGTAGCACTGCGCCAG
>JACNHM010000256.1:0-6673 GCA_014383605.1 Chloroflexota bacterium | reverse complement strand
GTCCACTGCCTGTCCTCGCCTCCCGGCAAGAGATGAACGATCAGGTCAACTGCGTGCTATTATAGCACCAACAACCTGTCATGGCAATCCGGCGAATTGCCCCATGTGGGCGCTACCTTGCAGCCGTGCGGGAGATGATGTATAATCTGAGTCGTCAAGTCTCGCTCGTGCCCTTCGTGACCGAGTGACCGAATACCCAATACCTGATACCCCTTGTGGAGGCGATTGAGCCATGCGTTTCCCCCGTTCCGGCGGTGTGCTGCTACACCCCACTTCCCTCCCCGGCCGCTACGGCATCGGCGACCTGGGTGACGCGGCTTATGATTTCGTTGACTTCCTGGTCCAGAGCAAGCAGAGCCTCTGGCAGGTGCTGCCGCTGGGCCCCACCGGCTACGGCGATTCGCCCTATCAGAGCTTCTCCGCCTTCGCCGGCAACCCGCTGCTGATCAGCCCCGACCGCTTGGTGCGGGAGGGCTTCTTGCCCGCCGCGGCCGTGCAGGACGTCCCCGATTTCCCGGCGCAGCGCGTGGACTACGGCCCGGTCATCGCCTACAAAAACGGCCTGCTCCGCAGCGCCTACGCCCATTTTCAAGCCCACGGCACAGCCGAGCAGCGGGAGGCCTGCGCCCGCTTCTGCGCCGAGCAGGCCGCCTGGCTGGACGATTTCGCCCTCTTCATGGCCCTCAAGACCTACCACATGCACCAGCACGGCGGCGTCTGGAACACCTGGCCCCGCGACATCGCCCTGCGGGAAGCAACAGCCATGGCCCGCTGGTCGCAGCAACTGGCCGACCAGGTCACCCTGCACAAATTCCAGCAATTCCTCTTCTTCCAGCAATGGCTGGAACTCAAGCGCTACGCCAACGAGCGCTCCATCCGCATCATCGGCGACGTGCCCATCTTCGTGGCTTTCGACAGCGCCGACGTGTGGGCCCATCAGGAACTCTTCTACCTGAAGGAGGATGGCGGGCCTGCGGTGGTCGCCGGCGTGCCGCCTGACTACTTCAGCGAGACCGGACAGCGCTGGGGCAACCCGCTGTACCGCTGGGAGCGCATGGCCCTGGACGGCTACGCCTGGTGGGCCGCCCGCATGCGCATGCTCCTGACCCAGGTGGACATCGTGCGGCTCGACCACTTCCGGGGCTTCGAGGGCTACTGGGAGATCCCCGCCGAGGAGCCCACCGCCGTCGTCGGCCGCTGGGTCAAGGGGCCCGGTGTGCCCTTCTTCCGAGCCATGGAAGAGGCGCTGGGGCAATTGCCGATCATCGCCGAAGACCTGGGCGTGATCACGCCGGAGGTGGAGGAGATGCGTGACCGTTTCGGCTTTCCGGGCATGAAGATCCTGCAGTTCGCCTTTGGCGGCGAGCGCAACAGCAACTTCCTGCCGCACAACTTCGCACCGAACTCTGTCGTCTACACCGGCACGCACGACAACGACACCACCACCGGCTGGTACAACTCCACCACTGAAGAAGAACGAGATCACCTGCGCCGCTATCTGGCGCGGGACGCCCGCGATGTGGCCTGGGATCTGATCCGCCTGGCCTACGCCTCCGTGGCCGACATGGCCATCGCCCCCATGCCAGACCTGATGCGACTGGGCACCAAGGCGCGCATGAACTACCCCAGCCGGCCCAGCGGCAACTGGCAGTGGCGCTACACGCCGGACATGCTCACCGGCGACATCGCCGACCACCTGGCCGAGATCAGCGAGCTCTACGGGCGAGCGCCGGAATCAGGGACACGGACAAACACGGAAGAACACTGACTGAGATTCGTTTCTATCCGCGTCCATCCGTGTCAATCCGTGTCAATCCGTGTCCCATTCAGGAAGAGCGTTAGAGATGAGAGGACACATGCTGAACGACTACAGAAGAAGAACCACAACGGAAACAACGCTGGAACCACAGATGGAATTCCACATCTCCCGTGCGGCGCGGGATCGCTACCAGTTCGATGAAACCCTGTTCGCCCTCACCGGCGATGTGATCTTCGCCAACTTCCACGCCACGCGGCTGTTCGCCCAGCGCATGAACGAAAAGCGAGACGTGGTCAACTTCCCGGAGCGGGCCGTGAGGGCCGGCCAGATCAACGCCATGGGGCTGATTGACGAGATCCTGCACCTGGTGGTGGGCCTGTACCGTGAGCAAAGAAACCCGGAGGCCACCGCGCAGGCGCTGGCGTGGCTCAATGACGAGCTCGGTGAGGAAGCGGTGGACGCCGCCCTGCGCCGGTTTGTGGACGAATTCCCTCCCGTGGCCGTCTACCGGCGGGAAATCCCTGCCGAAGACTACCTGGCGGGCGAAACCGCCGGCGTTCCTCACCGTCAGCTCGTTCTGGAAGAGCTGATCATGCTCTGGCTGGCCAACGTGAACCCGGCCTTCTCGCCCTTCGGCGAGCTGTTCGACGACACTGCGCTGGAAAAGGACACCGCCTACGCCCAGATCGCCGCCAGCCTGCACGACCTCTTCGAGACCCAGCCCCCGTTCGGCCCCGAGGGCCAGAACCTGGTGGACATGCTGCGCAGCCCGGCCACCGCCGTGCCCCATTCCCTGTCCGGCCAACTGGAATACATCCGCGAGCACTGGGGCTCCCTGCTGGGCCGCACCCTGTACCGCCTGCTCAGCAGCCTCGACCTGATCAGCGAAGAGGAAAAAGCCACCTTCCTGGGGCCCGGCCCGGCGCGGGTGGTGGATTTCACCGGCCTGGAACTGGAACCAGAGCGCTTCAGCCGCGACCGCCACTGGATGCCCAGCCTGGTGCTGATGGCCAGGAACGCCTACGTGTGGCTGGATCAGCTTTCCAAGAAGCACCGCCGCCCCATCAGCCGGTTGGATCAGATCCCCGACGAGGAACTGGACACCCTGGCCCGCTGGGGCTTCAGCGGCCTGTGGCTGATCGGCCTCTGGGAGCGCAGCTCGGCCTCCAGGCGCATCAAGCAGATCATGGGCAATCCGGAGGCCGTGGCCTCGGCCTACTCCCTGTACGATTACGTCATCGCCGCCGACCTGGGCGGCGAAGCGGCCTATCAGAACCTGAAAGATCGCGCCTGGCAGCGCGGCATCCGGCTGGCCAGCGACATGGTGCCCAACCACGTGGGCATCTATTCCCGCTGGGTGGTCGAACATCCCGACTGGTTCGTCTCGCTGGACTACAGCCCCTTCCCGGCTTACAGCTTCAACGGCCCCGACCTCTCCGAGGACGAGCGGGTGGGCATCTTCATCGAAGACCACTACTACGACCGCAGCGACGCCGCGGTGGTGTTCCAACGGCGGGACCGCTGGACGGGCAGCGAGACGTACATCTACCACGGCAACGACGGCACCTCCATGCCCTGGAACGACACCGCCCAGTTGAACTACCTCAACCCCGAGGCGCGGGAGGCGGTGATCCAGACCATCCTGCACGTGGCCCGCCAGTTCCCCATCATCCGCTTCGACGCCGCCATGACCCTGGCCAAGAAGCACTTCCAGCGGCTGTGGTTTCCGGAGCCGGGCAGCGGCGGGGCCATCCCCACGCGGGCCGAGCACGGCCTGACCCGAGCGCAGTTCGACGCCGCCATGCCCGCCGAGTTCTGGCGCGAGGTGGTGGATCGCGTGGCCGCCGAAGCGCCGGACGCGCTGCTGCTGGCCGAGGCCTTCTGGCTGCTGGAAGGCTACTTCGTGCGCACGCTGGGCATGCACCGCGTCTACAACTCCGCCTTCATGAACATGCTGCGGGACGAGGACAATACCAAGTACCGCTCGGTCATGAAGAACACGCTGGAGTTCGATCCGGAGGTGCTCAAGCGTTACGTCAACTTCATGAACAACCCCGACGAGGAGACCGCCGTGGCCCAGTTCGGCAAGGGCGACAAGTACTTCGGCATCTGCACCATGATGGCCACCCTGCCGGGGCTGCCCATGTTCGGCCACGGCCAGGTCGAGGGCTTCGCCGAGAAGTACGGCATGGAATACCGGCGGGCCTACTGGGACGAGTGGCCCGACGGCTATCTGGTGGAGCGGCACGAGCGGGAGGTCTTCCCGCTGCTGCACCGCCGCCACCTCTTCGCCGAGGTGGAGCATTTCTTGTTCTACGACTTCTTCACGCCGGAAGGTCACGTCAACGAGGATGTGTTTGCCTATTCCAACCGCGCCGGCGACCAACGGGCGCTGGTGGTCTATCACAACAAGTTCGCCACGGCGCGGGGCTGGGTGAAAACCTCAGTGGCCTATTCCGTCAAGGTCGGGGACAGCGGTGATCGGATGCCAGTCCAGAAAACCCTGGGAGAGGGCCTGGGACTGCACAACGATGCAAACACCTTCTGCATCTTCCGCGACCACGTCACCGGCCTGGAGTACATCCGCAACAGCAAGGAACTGTGCGAGAACGGCCTGTACGTGGAACTGGTCGCCTACAAATGCCACGTCTTCCTGGACTTCCGCGAGGTACAGGACAACGAGTGGCATCAATACGGTCATCTGGCGGCCTACCTGAACGGGCGCGGCGTGCCCAGCATCGAAGAGGCCCTGCGGGAGGTCTTCCTGCAGCCGGTGCACCATCCCTTCAAGGAACTGGTCAACGCGAGTGTATTCCGCCGACTGATGGATGCCTGCGTGCCCGAACCCGGTGGCGAGTTTGATGCGCAACTCATGGAAGAAGTTGAGCAGAAGACAGTTCACCTGCTGCGCGAGATCAAGAGCCTTACCCAAGGCGCTGGAGACGAGATGGCCATCGCCCAGGAGATGCGCCACAAATTGGAAGCTGTTCTACAATTGCAAATTGCAGATTGCAGATCGCCAATCATCCAATCCGCAATCCGCAATCCGCAATCCGCAATCGAATCCTGGGGCACCCTGTTCGGCTGGCTGTTCACCCACGCACTGGGCAAGGTGGTCAGCGAGGAAGGCTACGCCGAGCGCAGCCGCAGTTGGCTGGACGAATGGCTGCTGGGCCGCATCGTCGCCGGCGCGCTGCAAGACTTTGGACTGGACGAGGAGGCGGCCTGGTGGGCGGTCACGCTGATCAAATCACTCATCACGCACCAGCGCTGGTTTGCCTCTGCAGAAGCGGCTCCTGGCCGCCGGCCCCAGGCCCATCGGGTGCTGGAGACCTGGCTGCGAGACGGCGATGTGCAGCAATTCCTGCAAATCAACCGCTACCGGGACGTCCTGTGGTTCAACAAAGAAGCCTTCGACCAACTGCTGGACTGGATGCTGCGGGTGGCGACGGTACAGATCAGCACCGATCCTCATCGTACGGCAAATGAGGTAGCCGAAGAGATCGCCGCCTGCGACGACGTAGTGAAGCACCTACAGCAGGCCGAGGAAGAGTCCGGCTATCAAGTCGGCAAATTACTGGAAGCCGCGAAATAGGCAGCCTTCAGTCGCAACTGGTGCTGAATCGTGGCAAATCGGTCGTTCAACGTAGTGGCGTCCCACATCGGGAAGCGCTGCAGACAATCATGACGTGAAATGAATGGGGGAAAATCATGATCAGCGAATGGGTAGATCAGTTCAATGTCACTGTCCGGTCCCTGGACGACCGTCCCGACGACCCGGAGGGGGACATCGTCTACGTGGTCAAGGATATTTTCACTACTCGGGACGGCTCCTGGGAAGCGACGGACTTGCCGGGAGGCTGCCCGCAATGGGCTCGCGACGCCTATCTGAAGCCCTGGGGCGCGCCAGACTACTTCGACGACGCTGGGGCAGATCACAATCTGTTTGCCCTGGTGCTGGACGTGGACGGCAACCCGATCAAGGGCAAGGGCATCATCTTCTGGTCGGACGGGTTCGACAAGCTCGGCGATTCGGCCTACGAGGATTACACGATGCGTGAGACCAAGCAGGGCTCCGGGTGGGCGAACATCCCCGTTTTCAACCATTACGCCCCGGACCTCGACGAGGTTGGCGCCTGGTGCTGGGCGCCCTTCGGACCTGCCGAAGTGGTGCAGGGCGGCGGCCTGCCCTGGAATCGCCACATCAGCACGTTTGCAGTGTGGCAGGCGGTGCCCCGCGACCAGCTAGAGGGGCCCGAAGAGCCTGAAACACCAGAACTGCCGGAATACCCGGAGGGCGAGGCGGGCATTCGGCAGAAAGCCTGGGACACGGTCGGCGTCAACTACAACCCGGAGGCGGCCTTCTCCCGCTACGCCCGGGAACACGGCCTGGGCATCCCGCTGACCAACGAGTTCGACATCCACGAGTTCCGGGCCCAGGGTTTCGTGGGCGGCATCGTCTACAGCAGCGTCGGCGAGTGGGATCAGGTGAGCCACATTGAGTGGTAAACGGCTGCAGGCAACTCGACCATTATCCCATGAGATTTCGGATTTCGGATGAGCTTTTCCCACTTGTTGTGGGCAGTTGGGAATAGGACACGGACCAACAGGGATTTTCACTGATTATGTCTATCTATCCGCGTCTACTCGCGTGAATCCGTGTCCTACCGCTGCACTTCGACTTGTCTCTCTCCGCAAGTTATTGTATACTTCGAAAGTGTTGGGAGGTGATCGCCAATGGCCAAAGAACCCCATATCCGGCGTCGTGAAGTAGCGCTTTACGCGGACCGCGCTCGTCAGATGCTCGTGGTGGCGGCGTGCAACCTGGATAACGCCTTCTACGCCTCGGCCATCAACCGGGCTTACTACGCTATCTTCTATGCGGCCAACGCCATGCTGGCTACTCAGGGGCTG
>JACNHM010000180.1 GCA_014383605.1 Chloroflexota bacterium | reverse complement strand
TCTTCGCGGGACGGCATCACAAATCGGGTCATGGCGCTATTGTCGCTGGTTTGTGCGATTTTGGCAAGTCGAGAAAGTCGAATCAGGCTGAGCAGTTACAAACGTGAAACGTAAGACGTGAGGCGTGAGCCTGGTCTTGCGCGTTTCACGCATCACGGATCACGCCTGGCGCTCCGAAAGAAGGAGCGAACAATCAACCAACGAAAGAGGAGGAAAAACGATGAACAAGAAGCAATGGCAGAAACCAGAACTCATCGTTCTGGTGCGGAGCAAGCCGGAGGAGGCGGTGTTGACGGCGTGTAAGGGAGCCGCCATGCCGGGCGCTGATGCGGTGGCTCAGCGTAATTGCGTGACTGTTTTTGGGTGTCCTGGGTGTTTACTTGAAATGGCAAGTTAGCCCCATTACCCCTTGATCCCTTCGGCAAGCTCAGGACAGGCCCTTGGCCTTTGGCCCGCCTGTGGTGAGCGCAGTCGAACCATGGGAATCTGTGAGGGAAAGGAGAGTCCACGGACTCTGCTGCGGTCTGCAAGGGGTATGAACTCCCTTCGGCAAGCTCAGGGCAGGCCTCTGGCTCATGAGAGGGGCGGGTGGGGGCTCCTGCGGGGGTTGCTGCCCGCCCCGAACTTCTGAATCACTGAGGCACTGAATGCACTGACCGCACTGAAATGTGGGCTATGGTCAGTGAAGCTCAGTGACATCAGTGCATCAGTGGTTCTAAATGAGCCTGTCTGGCCGCAAGTCCCTGGGCAGGGCCTGGCACTATTCGGCCTGGGCATGGGGTCTTGGACCGCGAAGGTCGCGAAAGGTTTTCGCGCTTCTCGTGTCTTTTCGCGTGTTTCGTGGTCCAAACGTTCCGGCAATGCAAGGAGCGACCAGGGGGGCATATGCGGGGTTGCTGCGTGCCCCTTGCTCTTGAATCGCTGAGTCGCTGAATGCGCTGATGCCGCTGAATTGGGGTCTGTAGGCGTGAGCCTGGTCTTTCGCGTTTCACGCATCACGCATCACGGATCACGCCTGGCGCTCCGAAAGAAGGAGCGAGCAATCAAGCAACGAAAGGAAGAAAAACGATGGACAAGAAACAATGGCAGAAACCAGAACTCATCGTTCTGGTTCGAAGCAAGCCGGAAGAGGCTGTCCTTCAGGCGTGTAAGGGGTATTCGAATTCCGGCGTGACCGGAGGGCCCGACGCTGCGAATCTTGGGTGTATTCTGCCCGGTTGCCCCATGATGGGTTGTGCAGGTACAGCAGCGAGCTAGCCCTTGATCCCTTGGCTTTTGGCACTTGGGATATCCGTGAGGTAGGGTAGGGTCTACGGACTCTACCGCGGGTGTGCAAGGGCTATGTACCTCTTCCGGCGTAATGCAAGGGGCGGGTGGGGGCTCCTGCTGGAGTTGCTGCCCGCCCCGAACTTCTGAATCACTGAGGCGCTGAACGCACTGACCGCACCGAAGTGTGGGCTATGGCCAGTGAAGCTCAGTGATATCAGTGCTTCGGTGGTTCCAATAACTCGCGCACTGGTAGAAAGAGGTCTTTATGGAAGCAAAGGTTACGCTTAGCGCCACCTACGTTCCCTCCGAGGACGTGGTGTCCAGAAGCATCGAGGGAGAGCTCATCATCGTGCCCCTGACCAGTGGGGTGGGCAGGGCAGAGGATGAGCAAGACGCCATCTTCACCCTCAACGAGACCGGCCGGGCCATCTGGGGTCTGCTGGACGGCAAGCGCAGTCTTAAAGATGTAGTCGCCGCGCTCGCTGTCGGGTACGATGCCCCGCCCGACGAGATTGAGGCCGACGTGCTGGGCCTGGTGGGTGAGCTGGTCAAGCGCAAGATGCTGGTCGAGGCGTGAAACGTGATGCGTGATTCGTGATGCGTGACACGGAACACGAATCACGCATCACGGAACACGCACCAGGGGATCACTATGTCCTGTCTCAATTCCACCTGCCCCCATTGGTCTGCGGCGACGGCGGACTGTGCCCTGGGCGCGCCGCCGAAGGCAGGCTCTGCTGCCGGTCTGCGTGCCGGCAGCCTGGTCCTGGCCTCGCTGGAGGTTGGCAAGGCCCTGGCCGACCGGGGTCGGACGACCTTTCGCGCCCAAGGCACCTGCATGTACCCCTGTGTGCGGCCGGGCGACGTGCTGCACATCGAATCCCGCACGGTGGAGGAGGTAGCCGTGGGCGACATGGCCGTGTGCCGCCGGCCCGGCTACCTGTTCAGCCATCGTTGCATCGGCAAGGGGGTTGAGGACGGGCGGACGTACATCGTCACCCGGCCCGATCGGGTGCGGCAGGGCGACGACGGCCCAACCTTCGATGACGACGTGCTGGGTATCATCACCGCCATCGAGCGGAGGGGCAGGCGGTTGTCGCCTCGGCCGCGGCAATACGCCAGGCCGGTGCGGATTTGTCTGGCTGCTCGCCTGGCGCTGGTGGGAGCGCTGCCCGCCGTGCGCCGATGGCTGATCTGGGCGCTGACGCGCGTCCAACGGAGCGTTGCCTACCGGCGGCTGGCCCGGCTCTGGCTGGCCACCACCCGTCCCCGGGTGTCCTACGTGGTGCGATTGCCCCTGCGGGCGGGACAGACCCACGATCTCTATCGCCCCCTGCCGCCGGACGAGTTCGACGTCGCCAAGCCCACCTGGCAGGGCCGTCCACCAGACTGCTGGACGCTGGCGCTGCACCTGAACGGGAATCGCCGGCCGGCAGCCTGGGCCACCTTCGCCCTGTGCCCGCCGGAATGCCCGGAGGCTGGCTGGCGGGTCAGTGACCTGCAGGTGCGGGTGCGGTATCGGGGGATTGGCTTCGCTGCGGATCTCATCCGCAAGGCCGAGGCGATCTTCGCCCCGAGCGGGATGGAGCTGCAAAGGAGCAACCCGTGAGGCCCAGAATCACCTTCGCTCGATTTCTGCTGCGTCTGAGCGGATTTCTCAGGACCTTGCCGGTGGTCGTCATGCGGCCGGCAGACATGGTCGAATTCAGCCGCCAGGCCTACGAGAGGGGCAGCTACACCTATGGCGATCTCAACGATCCGGATGCCGGGTTGACCGGCGATGAGATGGTCCTGTGGGAAAAGGTTCCCTGTCGCACGGGGCGGGTGCTTGTCCTGGGCGGGGGCGGTGGGCGCGAGGCGATAACCTTTGCCCGCCAGGGTTTTGAGGTGACCGGAGTGGACTTTTCCGAGGGGATGCTGGCCCGGGCGCGCGAGAGCATGGCCCAACGGGGGCTGGACTTCCAGGGCTGGACGGGCGACATCTCACAGCTCGAAGCGCCGGTCGAATCCTTCGACGTCGTCTGGATCTCCATGTTCTTGTATTCGGTAGTGCTCGGTCGCCAGCGCCGGGTGGAGATGCTGCGGCGAATCCGTAAAGCCCTCAAGCCGGGGGGGGTGCTTGTCTGCTCGTTCTACTGGGATCCAGGGGCCAGGGCTAGCCGCAAAGGGGAGCTTCTCAGAAAAGCCGTGGCCTGGCTGACCCTGGGCAACACGGCGTACGAGAACGGCGACATCCTCTTAGGCACCATCGAGTTTCGGCATGCCTTTTGGGCTGAAGAGGACCTCCGAGCCGAGTTTGCAGCCGGTGGGTTCGAAGTGCTGTACCTGACCATCTTTGACCGGATGAGACGCGGTGGGGCGGTGTTGCGCAAGCCTGATTCATCTTCTCTTGATCGTGATTTGGGTGCGTTTCAAATGGGTTGATACCATCGTAGCATAGCCCCTTGTGGGCGTTCCTCCTTCATTATCACCAAACTACCAACGGGCACAAGGCCCTATGCTACAACCGAAATGAAACACACCCTTGTGATTTGCGTACTTGTCGGCTGACAGAAAGTCGCCTATAATGAGGTTGCACTATGCAAGTCCAGGAAGTCATCTGGCTAGATGAGATCGAAGACAAGATCATCAGTAAACATCAGGTATGGCCCGACGAAGCGGAAGAAGTATTGCTGGGACATCCTCACGTCCGTTTTATGGAGCGTGGGCACCAGCCCGGTGAAGACCTGTACGCCGCCTTTGGACAAACCACAGGCGGACGATGTTTGGTTGTGTTTTTCTTGCTGAAGCCACACAGTGCAGCATTGGTGATTACCGCTAGAGACATGACCGGCAAGGAAAGGAGGTACTATGGCAAACGACGCTAATGTGAGCAGCATTTCCAAGTCACGCTCTATCAAAGAGATGGGCGAGTTCTGGGATACCCATGACGCGGCCGACTTTGATGACCAAACCCACGAGGTTGAAATCAGCTTTGACTTCGGCTCGCGCCGCCACTACATCGCCATTGACCCCAATTTGCTGACCCGCTTGCGGGCACTGGCCCGTGCCCGTGGCTTGAGCACGGAGAGTCTGGCGAATCTCTGGCTGCAGGAGCATGTGCTAATACAGGAGAGCAGTGTCCTGAGTTGATCGAAGGGCAGCTACTCAATCAGCGCTCGCTGGAGGTAGTCACCATGAGCAAATCCTTCATTTCCTCCGCCTAGATACAAGATTTCGCCCTCTGGGACAAGATGAAGGGCAAGCGGGCGCCCTTCTCCTTTGACCTGGAGATCACAGCTCGCTGCAACCTCGACTGCCGCCACTGTTACATCAACCTGCCGGCGGGAGACCAGGCAGCCAAAGCCGAAGAGCTCACGGTGGAGGAGATCGGCGACATCGCCGACCAGGCCGTCTCCCTGGGGGCCGTGTGGTGTTTGATCACCGGCGGCGAGCCCCTGCTGCGTCCCGACTTTCCCGAGATCTACCTGCTGCTCAAACGCAAGGGGCTGCTGGTCTCGGTGTTCACCAATGCCACCCTGGTCAACGAGGAGCACGTGGCGCTGTTCAAGCGATACCCGCCCCGGGACATTGAAGTCACGGTCTACGGGGCGACCCAGGAGACCTACGAGCGGGTGACGCGGCGGCCTGGCTCCTTCGCTGCCTTCGTGCGTGGGCTGGATCGGCTGTTGGAGAGCGGCGGCAAGGTGCGGCTCAAGGCCATGGCCCTATGCTACAACCTGCACGAGATGGACGAGATCGCCGCCTTCTGCCGCGAGCGGACCAAGGACTACTACCGCTTCGACCCCCAGTTGCACCTGCGCTTCGATGGCGACCGGGTGAGGAACGAAGAGATCAAGTCAGAGCGGCTCACGCCGGAGCAGATCGTGGCCCTGGAGCGGTCGGACGCGGAGCGGTTCGAATCACTGCAAAGAGGGTGCGACAAGCTGATCATGTCCGAGCGGTTGTCCTACGAGGAGTGTGCGGCCTGTGGTGAGCGGGAGGGCTGCGACAAGTTCGCGGCTTTCAGCCGCCTGTTCGGCTGCGGCGCCGGCGGCGGCAGTTTCAACGTCGGCTACGATGGCGCCTTCCGGCTGTGCTCGTCGCTCTGTGCGCCGGGAACGACCTACGATCTGCGTCAGGGCCGTCTGCGGGAGGCCTGGGAGGAGCTGGCGCCGCGCGTGCGCGCCAAACGCAGCGAGAACGAGGCACTGCTCAGGAGCTGCAAGTCTTGTCCGTACGTCAACCTTTGCCTGTGGTGCCCGGCCCACGCCTACCTGGAGACCGGGAAGATGGATGGTCACACGCCTTACTTCTGCGCCGTAGCCCAGGCGCGGGCGGAGATGTTGGGTGAAACTCCTTTGGCCTAAGCTCAACGACGTTTTGGCGCAGTCATTCGACAGGTTCAGGACAACGCTGCCCTACCTGCCCAAAGCGTTTTCGCTGGTCTGGGCCACGGCGCGGCGCTGGACGGTGGCCTGGGCGGTGCTGCTGCTGGTGCAGGGGCTGCTGCCCGTGGCCACCGTCTACCTGACGCGGGCCGTGGTGGACAGTCTGGTGGCGTCTCTGGACAGCGGCGGTGACTGGGCTGCCCTGCGCCCGACGCTGCTCCTGGTGGCTCTCATGGCCGGTGTCTTGCTGCTGACGGAGGTTTTGCGCAGCCTGACCGGCTGGGTGCGCACCGCCCAATCGGGGTTGGTGCAAGACCACATCAGCGGCCTGATCCACGAGAAGGCCGTGGCCCTCGATCTGGCTTTCTACGAGACGCCCGAGTATTACGATCAACTGCACCGCGCCCGCGTGGACGCCAGCGGCCGCCCCGTCGCCCTGCTAGAGAATGTGGGCGGGCTGCTGCAAAACAGCATCACGCTGCTGGCCATGGCGGCGGTGCTGGTCTCCTTTGGTCCCTGGGTGCCGGCCCTGCTGCTGATCGGCACGCTGCCGGCTTTCTACGTCGTGTTTCGCACCACCCGTCGCTTTCACCGCTGGCGTATGGAGAACACGGCGGCCATCCGCCGCACCACTTACTACGACTGGATGCTGACGCTGCGGGAAGCGGCCGCTGAGCTGCGCCTCTTCGCGCTGGGCGATCATTTCCAGACGGCGTTCCAGCAGTTACGTCAGAGGCTGCGCAGCGAACGGGTGGCGCTGGGCCGGGATCAGGCGCTGGCCGAATTGGCGGCGGGGGCCATGGGCCTGCTGGCCACCGGGGCGGCGCTGGCCTGGATGGTGTGGCGCGCCGTGCAGGGAGCGGGGACCCTGGGCGACGTGGCCCTCTTCTATCAGGCCTTTGCCCAGGGCCAGCGGTTGACGCGCTCCCTGCTGGGCAACGTCGGGGAGGTCTACCGTAACGTCATGTTCCTGGAGAATCTGTTCGAGTTCCTGGGCCTGGAAGCGCAGGTGACCGACCCGCCCCGGCCCATCCCCGCCCCGGCACCCTTACGGGAGGGGATACGCTTCGCAGGGGTATCCTTCAGCTACCCCGGCAGCCAGCGGGCCGCCCTGGATGACTTCACGTTGCAGATCCCCGCCGGGCAGATCGCGGCTCTCGTCGGGGCCAATGGGGCCGGCAAGAGCACGGTGATCAAGCTGATCTGCCGCTTCTACGATCCCCAGGCGGGCCACATCACCGTGGACGGCGTGGACCTGCGCGCGCTGTCGGTGCAAGAGCTGCGGCGACAGATCACCGTGCTGTTCCAAGAGCCGGTGCGCTACCATAGCACGGCCGCCGAGAACATCGGACTGGGCGACCTGGCGGCAGGGCCTGCTCGGCCTGAGATTGAGGCCGCGGCCCGCGCCGCAGGCGCCGACGTGCCCATCGGCCGGCTGCCTGAGGGTTATGAGACGGTGCTGGGGAAGTGGTTCGGCGGCGCGGAGTTGAGCGTGGGCGAGTGGCAGCGGGTGGCGCTGGCGCGTGCTTTCCTGCGCCGGGCCTCAATCATCGTGCTGGATGAACCCACCAGCATGATGGACTCCTGGGCCGAAGCGGACTGGCTGGCGCGGTTCCGTGCGCTGGCCGCCGGGCGCACGGCCGTCATCGTCACTCACCGTTTCACCACGGCCATGCAGGCGGATGTGATCCACGTGATGGAGGCTGGCCGTATCCTGGAGTCGGGCAGCCACGATGAACTGGTGGCCCTGGGGGGACGCTACGCCCAATCGTGGATGGTGCAGATGCGTGGGGTCGAGACAGTGTAACCTCACCACCAAGACACCAAGACACAAAGGTTCAGGGGAAGGCACTCTGAGGAAAGCTCATGGAACAGCAGACGATCAGTGATCTGTTGCTGACTGGCATAAGTTACGATTCAGGCCGAGTTGATGCTAGCAAGCTGGAGCGGTTGTCCGCTGCGGATGGGGAGGCTCTGCTGGATCTGGCGGCGAAGCAACGGGTCAGCCCCTTGCTGTATCACCGTCTCGTGGCCCGCGGGCTGGAAACCCGTGTCCCGGCAGAGATCATGCAAGGGCTGCGGCGAGCGTATCTCGTCAACGCGGCGCGGAACATGCGCCTGCATCACGAGCTGGGCGAGATCGTGAGTGGGCTACGGCGAGGCGGGATTGCGGTCATCGTGCTCAAGGGAGCGTTCCTGGCAGACGCGGTCTACGACAACGTCGCGCTGCGGGGAATCGGCGACATAGACCTGCTGGTTCCACAGGAGGATGTGACTAAGAGCAGGGAGGTCCTCACTGCACTGGGCTATCACTCGTTGCGATCATTCTCCGTGGATATCCACGTGGATTTTGCAACCGCGAAGCATCTGTCACCTTTCGTCAAGCCCAACATGCCCTGGGTCGAAATCCACTGGAACATTACCAGCCCAGGCCGACAGCACAGCATTGACGTGGCTGAGCTGTGGGAACGGGCAGTGCCAGCTACCGTCGCCGGCGTAGAGGTGTTGGCCCTTTGTGCTGAGGATCTGTTGCTATACTTGTGTTTGCACGCCTCATACCAACATTGCTTCCAACTGGGGTTATCAGCCCTCTGCGATATCGCGGCGACGATCCGCCACTACGGTGACGACATGGACTGGGCACAGGTGCGGCAGCGTGCTGAACAATGGAGGTGGCGCAGGGGCGTCCATCTGGCGCTGTATCTGGCCAGGGAGTTGGTGGGGGCGGCCGTGCCGGATGATGTTCTGCGGGACCTGCAGCCGGTTGGCTTCAGTGAAACGATTGCGGCTGTGGTCAAAGAGCAACTCTTCTCTGACCAAAAGATGACCAGCGCGAACTTCGCCCAACTCTGGGGGGCCAAGAGGCCTCAGGACAAGGCGGTACACCTCTTCAGAATCCTGTTTCCCTCCCCTTTGAATATGTCCACACTGTATCCTGCTCCTCCTGACTCGGCGAGAATCTATCTGTACTATCCGGTGCGGTTGGTGGACGTGCTGCGTCGGTATGGTCGTGCGACCTGGTGTTTGCTGCGCGGTGACCAGCAAACGACTCTTCTGGCTGAGCGCAAGAACGTTTTGTCGGATTGGCTGGCAGAGGAATGGGTACGTGAGGCGTGAAACGTGGTGCGTGAAGCGTAAAACGTGAGACGTCTGGTGTAGGGGCGAGGTGACCTCGCTCCTACTCTGTTTGTGGGGGTGAATTACCAATCAACAAGCTGCACGAACCAGCGGACAACCGCTTTCTGAGCACGCCACTTCGCATAGTCATCATCTATTCTGTCATTTCTTGCGCTTTGGATTTTCTGGAAGGGTGCAATAGACTATGCGAAGTGGTGCCTCGCGTCCGTGTCCGTTTCAGCATTGGGAAGTGAACGCGGTCAGGCCACGCTCTCAAGGCCGGTGTCCTCGGCATCCATCTCCACCATCTCGCCGGTGACGGTGAAGACCACGCGCTCGCAGATGTTGGTCACACGGTCGGCGGTGCGCTCCAGGTTGTGGGCCACCCAGAGCAGCTGAGTGGCCTGGTCTATGGTGTGGGGGTCAGCCATGATGTAGGTGAGCAGTTCCCGATAGACCTGGTTGTAGAGATCGTCTACCTCTTCGTCCTGGGCGGGGATAGCCAGGGCCAAGGCAACGTCGCGGCGCACGAAGGCATCCAGCGCCTGGTGGAGCATGTCCTGGGCCTTCTGCGCCATGCGTGGCAGATCCACGAGGGGCTTGATGAGGGGCTGCTTGCCGATCATCAGAGTGATACGGCCGATGCCCTTGGCATAGTCGCCCATGCGCTCCAGCTCAGTGACGATCTCCAGGATGGCCGCCAGGGTGCGCAGGTCGCCGGCCATGGGCTGCTGGGTGGCGATGAGCACCAGCGCGTCGGCTTCAATGTCGAAGCGCTTGCGATTGATGAGATGATCGTCGGCGACCAGGCGTCGCGCACCTTCCAGATCCTGGCGCTTCAGCAGTTGCACCGATTCAACGAGGGCGTTCTCCACCATGCTGCCCAGGATCAGCAGTTCGTCCTGAAGGCGCTGTAATTCCCGATAGTAGGTCTCTCGCACCATAGCAATCCTCCTTTTCACACAATGATCTCAGCAGGGGCTCGGAGTACAACTCCTCGCCATCAATTGCGGCTGGAAGAAGTTTGGACAAATTTTTTGTCCGCCACCTGCCCTGCCCGCTGGCAGTTTTCCGGGTCGCCGGGCCCAGGGCCGGCGCCCGCCTGGGGAAAAGAATTGACACCCACCTCAGCGGCCCCTGCCGTAGTTTTCGGTCAGTGTTTGGGCGCGGTTGGTGGAGATGTCCCTG
>JACNHM010000185.1 GCA_014383605.1 Chloroflexota bacterium | reverse complement strand
TCTCATAGTTGCCGTCCCGGTCAGAGTGGAAGGCGATCTGAGAGCCGTCGGGGGACCACGCCGGATAAGAGTCAGAGACTGCGTTGAAGGTGAGGCGGGTCTGGTTGGCGCCGTCGGCGTCCATTACATAGATCTCCCAGTTATCGGGATAGTACTTGTAGAAGGCGATCTGGGAGCCGTCTGGTGACCACACCGGATAACGGTCATTGTATGCATGGTTGGTGAGATTGATCGGATTGGAGCCGTCGGCGTCCATGACGTAGATTTCCCAATTGCCATTCCGGTCAGAGGCGAAGGCGATCTTGGACCTATCTGGTGACCACGCCGGTCTGTCGTCAGAGGCCGCATTGTTAGTGAGGCGGGTCTGGTTAAGGCCGTCGGCATCCATCACGTATATCTCGTAGTTGCCGTCTCTAAGGGAGGTGGAGGTGATCTTGGCGGTGTTGGCACTCCCCGTCGTGGCGCCGTGAACGGCGGCGTAGATGTCCAGGTAGCCCGCGCCGGTCGAGCTGGGCGTGGGGCCGTCGAAAGGCTGCGTCGTCGCCATCAGGCGGTGCTTCACCTGATCAGGCGTCAGACCGGGCTCGTCCTGAAGCAGTAGCGCCACGGCCCCCGCCGTCACCGCCGAGGCCATCGAGGTTCCCGACATGCGGAAATAGTAATTACCGTAAGGACCAGCGACCGCATGAGCCGGATGGGCCAGCGCCAAATTGCAGTCATCGCTGGCCAACAGGCTGATGACGTCTCTACCTGGCGATATCAAGTCCGGCTTGACAAAGCCATCCACCGTCATTCCGTACGCCGAGAATGACGACAGCACGTCATCAGCGATGTCGGCTGTGCCCATGTCGTCCGCCGCACCCGCGACGATCACAAAGGGATCATTGGCCGGCGCGTATAGCGCCCCACCGCCATTGTTGCCGGCGGAGACCACCACCACGATGTTGTTGAACCACAGAATCTCCAGCGCCGCGTCCAGTGGGCTGTTGTTGTAGGACTCAGCGACGCTGCTGTTGAGGGAGAGATTGACCACCCGGATATCGTACACAGCCCTGTTGTCGAGGATCCACTGCAGGCCGGCGACCACGTCCGAGGTGGTGCCTGTCCCGTTGTCGTCTATCACCTTGACATCCACCAGGTTGACCTTGGGAGCCACGCCGATGTAGGTGCCGTCGGATTTGGCACCGTTACCACCGATGATGCCGGCGACGTGAGTGCCGTGGCCGTAGAAGTCGTCGGGCAGGCCCAGGCCGCCGGTGAGATCCACCTGCGCCACCACGCGGGAATTCCCCACGCCGTCCAGCAGGTCGTCGTGTGGGGCGATGCCGCTATCCACGACAGCCACGGTGACGCCCTGTCCCTGCAAGTAGAGCGCCTCGTTCCACAGTTGATCGGCGCCAATGGCGCGGATATACGCATTCGCCAGATTCGAGGTGTCAATGCACTCCGAGCAGCCTCCGACATATTCGATCTGAATGTTGTCGGCGAAGAAGAACTCATCGCTACCACCGTACTTGTTTGCCACCCGAAACCGGATCATGGTGTCGGCGGAGATGTAGCCCGATATATCGAAGCTTCTCGAGCCCCAGGTCGCGCCCCAGATCCCGGTGAACGTCTCGAGCACCGTGTAGTTCGCGCCACCGTCGCTCGACACTTCCACCGCAATCGCATCGTCCCAGTCCACTCCCCAGGAGGTGCGAAAATCGAAGCTAAACGTGGCGGCTGTAACGCCCCCTGAGAGGTCCACCTCACGACCGACACTAGGCTCGCCACCCGTATCGGGTTGGTCGTCCAGCCGCAACTCACCATCAACTATCCGCACCTGTCCAGCAGAAGGGCCTTCGCCACCTACCTCTGGATCATCCTCGACCCAATCGCCAGACCAGGACTGCGTCCCATCGTTGTTGCTGTAGGACACGGCATTGAATTCATCACGAACGGTCTCGGTGCCACCGCTGCTGGCGAGCTGAGCCTCAGTCTCAATGGCATCAAAGCTGTCACGGGGGAACGCAGGCTTGCTTTTAACAGCATCAAGGCTACTGCCATCGGTGAGGGTGTACTCGATGTAAACATTGTCAATATAAAGCTTGTCCTGCTCGCCCAGGGACGGAGAGCTGACAAACCGGATGGCGGTGTTGCTGGATACGTAGCTCGAAATGTCGTAACTTACGAACTGCACGTCGGGGTCGGTAGCCGGCCCCGCCAAGCGGTCTAGTTCTTTCCACGAGGCACCGCCATCGGCCGATATTTCGACAGCGACGTAGTGGTCCTTCTCAAACCCTTTGCGGCGATAGTCGAAACTCAACACAGCCGATCCAGTGCCGGATAGATTGGCCTCGCGCCGTATGCCCTTGTTCGCGTTCTGGATACGAAGCCCCTGCCTGGTACCACCCAGGAAGCTCGTGACTGCTACGTCACCGACTCCAGGACCGTCGCTTTCTCCAATCTCTACCCAATCGCCAGTCCAGTAGACGGCGCCGTCGTTGTTCTTGTAGGAAACGGCGCCGAATTCATCGCGAACGGTAATGATCCCGCTGGGCTTGTCGTCGTCCTCGTCGTCGGCCCCGAAGACTGGCGCGTCCAGGGACACCCAGCGCACGCCAGCAGTCCTGGCCAGGCGCGGCAACGCCTTGGCCGGTAGCTCCGCCGCAAAGGCGTTGATGATGTAGAGGTCCCTGGTGACCACCCCGCCCAACCGGGCCGCCAGATCCTCGACGCTGGTGTCCTGCGCGACCTTCTGCACGATGACACGCACCGTCTCCTCGGGCCGCTCGGCGGCCATGGCTAACAGTAGCGGCTGGGCGCGGGGAGCCGCCTCTGGCGCTGGCGCCGTCACCATTAGCGGCACCAGCAACGCTACCGTCAACAGGAGACTGAAAGCTTTATACCATCTAATGAATCCTGCACGTTCCACTGCTTTCTCCATGATTTCCTCCTTTTTTTGACACCTTCCTAAAACAAAAAGCCGAGCTACTGACTCTCACCTCACTGAGTCGGCAACCCGGCTATCCTTGCCCCTTAAAGCGCAGGGCCGGAAGCTTTTCACCTTCACCTGGTGTCGGCAACCCGGCTATCCTGGCCCGCTGAGCGGAGGACCCGTGGCTTTGCGTCCCCATCTTTCGATGGGTTTGCCTTTTCGCTCGCGATCTTACTATATTATAAACGATTTTGCCGGGTCTGTCTATACGGAAACCTACGTAATTAATGCCAAAAAGCCCCGTAGTTTTAAGTAGCAGTCCTGTCAGCCGGCCTTTGTCGGGGTCGGTCGCCTTGCGCCACCCGCCGGATGGCTGGCAGCAGGTCGGTGTTCAGAGTGGCCTTGGGGATGAACTCGCTCGCACCGGCTGCCAGCGCCGCCGACCGGTAGCCGTTAGTATCCATCAGTGTCATAGCGATGATGCCCACTTCGGGCATCAGGCTCCGCAGGCTGGGGATCGTCTCCAGGCCAGTCAAGTCGGATATGCCTAGCTCGAGCAAAACAACCTGCGGCTGCAGGGCTTGGGCTTGGGCCAGGGCCTCTTCGCTCCCACCTACTGCGCCAACGACGACCACATCGTCGTGCTCCTGCAAGAAGCGGGTGGCAATACGCAAAAAGGTGGGATTGTCGTCTATGAGCAGAACGGAAATAGGATTCATCTTTTATCTCCCTCTGTCTACTAAGTTAAGACTTCGGAAGTCGTCAATCGCCGATTTTGTGAACCCGGCTCTCTGGTAGTTTGCGTGGTTGGTTTGCCAAGTGGTCAATTCTTTGCCACGAATGACACGAATTTTCACTAATTTTATTTTTTCGTGTTAATTCGTGCAATTCGTGGCAAATTTCTCACCTTGACCACGCGAAATCCTAAAGAACCGTCCTTTATAGTATACACTCTCCTGCCAGGCCTGTCTATCCGTAAACCTACGTAATTAACCAAAAAAAGCCCCGTAGTTTTAGTACGGGGCTGTGGGTGCAGGGGTGCGGGGGATGACTGTTCCCCGCTCCTCTATTCCTCCATCGGCAAAATCCCCCGCCGCAGGGCGTAGCGGATCAGATCGGTCTGGGTACGCAGGCCCAGTTTGTGCATCATGTTGGCGCGATGGACCTCGACGGTGCGCGGGCTGATGTGCAGCCGGTCGGCAATCTCCCGGTTGGTGTGGCCCTCGGCCGCCAGGTGCAACACCTCCCGCTCGCGGGTAGTTAGCGTGTCACACAGGTCCAGCGCGGCGACTTTGGCTTTTTGCGTGTAGGCCTCGATGGCACGCTCGGAAAGCGGCGGGCTAAGGTAGCGCCGGCCGGCGGTCACCTCGCGCACCGCCCGCACCAGATCGGCTGCGCTGGAATCTTTGAGGACGTAACCGGTGGCCCCGTTTCTCAGCGCCTCCAGCACGTAGGCCTCGTTGGCGTGCATGGAGAGGATGACGATGCGGGTCCGCGGTGAACGCTGGCTGACTTGCCGCGTGACCTCCAGGCCGTTCAGGCCGGGCATCATCAGGTCGAGCACCAGCACGTCCGGCTGCAGACGTTCGGCCAGTTGAGATGCCTCCAGCCCATCGCCCACCTCGCCAATAATGCGGAAATCCGACTCGCCCTCCAGCAAGGCCCGCAGCCCCTGGCGGACGACAGGATGATCATCGGCCAACAGAATGGAAACGGTCATAACTCCTCCTTTCGAGCCAGTCGCGCAGAGGCAATTCAGCCGTCACGCGTGTCCCAGCCCCCGGCGCCGATTCCACTGTCAGTTGACCGCCCAGCAAAACGGGTCGCTCGCGCATCCCGGCCAGGCCGTTGGTGGCGCCGGAGGCCAGCGCGGCCTCAGGATCGAAACCGGTACCCTGGTCTTCGATCTGCACGCCAAGTGTGTCCTGGTTGGCCCAGAGCCGCACCATCACCTCGCTCACGCCAGCGTGACGGGCGACGTTGGTCAGCGCTTCCTGCACAATGCGATAGGCGGCCGTTTCAACTTCTGGCGCAAAACGTCCCTCCAACCCGTGGTGCTCGAAAGTCACGCGCACATTGGTCTGAGCGGCATAACGCTCGAAATGCCACAGCAGCGCGGGCAGCAGGCCCAGGTCGTCCAGCATTGCCGGCCGTAGGTCGAGCGACAGATCGCGCACCCGCGCCATAAGTTCACTGACCAACGCCTGTGCTTCGCCCAGGCGGGCCCTGACCGCGTCAGCCGGTAAGCGCGTGCCAACTTCCAGGCCGAGTTTAAGCCCGGTCAGGAGCTGGCCGATCTCGTCGTGGAGTTCGAGAGCGATGTGACGGCGCTCAGCTTCCTGCACCTCCACTAGCCGGCGGGAGAGAGCCTGCAGCCGCTCGCGCCCGGTGCGCACCCGCTCGAACAGTTGGGCATTTTGAATGGCAACTGCCGCCTGGCCGGCTAGTGACTGGAGCAAATGCATATCATTCTCCCCAAAGGCTCGTGGGCGCGAGAAGTTATCTGCAAACATAGCGCCAATTGGCCGGCCCTCGACCAGCAAAGGCACGCCCAGCACCGAGCGCGGAGGGCCGAGGGCTGGGCGGTCGAAGTCCTTAAAGGCGGGTTCGCTGGCAACGTCGTCCACAATACGCGGCTGGTGGCTGCGATACACAAGCCCTACCAAGCCGGTGTCGGGTGGCAGCGTCAATCCCGAGAGGGCCTCGTCGTCCAAGCCGGCCCAGGCGTGGATCACCAATTCGTTTCGCCCTTCGTCGTAGAGCCACAGCGAAGAGGCGTCGGCAGCCGGCAGTGTCTCCACGATAAAGCTGGCGATGTCGCCCAGCAATTCGTCCGGATCAAGGTGGGTAGCCATCCGCTGGCTGGCCATCAGTAGGGCAACCAGTTCTCGATTACGCTGTTCGATGTCCTCCTCCACCCGCTTGCGTTCGGTGATGTCCTCTAGCCCCCCCTCGTAGTACAGCACCTGCCCGTTGGCATCCCGCATGACCCGGATAGTATCCCGCACCCAGATGGGTGCTCCGTCGTGGCAGCGCAATTTCACTTCGAAATCACGCACGACCCCTTCTCGCTCCAACAGTGCCTGCTGCCGCATGCGATCCTCAGGATCCACATACAGGTCGGTGGCATTGACCACCAGCAGGGACTCCAGGTCCGGGTAGCCCAGCATCTGTACCAGGGCCGGGTTGACGTCCACAACCTGCCCCCCCGACGTGGTGCGGTAGAGCCCCACGGGCACCCGATCAAACAGGCTGCGGTAGCGCTCCTCGCTCTGCCGCAGTGCTTCCTCGGCTCGTTCCCGCTCGCTGATCTCAGCCCGTAATGCTTCGTTGGCTTTCACCAGGTCTGCCGTTCGTTCCTGCACTCGCACTTCTAACTCGGCGTGAGCCTTTCGCAGCGCCTCCTCCGCCCGCTTGCGCTCGGAGATTTCTTTCTGAGCTTCTTCGTACAACCGGACATTCTCCGTAGCGATGGCCGCATGGTTGGCGAACAAGGTGAGCAAGTCAAGGTCGGCCTCAGTGAAGCGCCGGCTTTCCACATCGTGCAGGACATGGATCACCCCTGTCACCCGGCCCTGCCAGATCATCGGTGCGCTGAGTACAGAGGTGAAAGGCTGCTCCTCCTCATAGACAGTGGCCCGTCTACTCCAGGTACGGTAGTCGTCAATGATCAGCGGCTTCCCGGTCTGGGCCACGGTACCAGCCGCACCTTCACTATACTTGAGCATCGTCCCGGTGTAATCATGAGGAGTGTTATAGCTTACCACGCAGCGGGCTTCCCGTCGGACCGAATCGCATAGATACAGCCCACCGCCCAGAGCATTCAGCAGCAGTGCTGCCCGCTCGACAACGGTCTGGAGCAGGGTAGGCAAATCGTGGGGAGCAACGATCTCGAGCACGGTTGCCTGGAGCGCGGCCAACTCCTCGGCCCGGCGGCGCAGCGCCTCCTCCGCCCGTTTGCGCTCGGTGATGTCCTCCACACTACCCTCGTAGTGGAGCACCTGACCATCAGCATCGTGGGCGGCCCGGAAGTTACTCCGTGCCCAAATGACGCCGCCGTCGCGACGACGCAGTTGCACTTCGAGATCGCGCAGGGTTACGTCGCGCTGTAGCATGGCCTGCCGTTTCTGGCGATCCTCAGGGGTCGCGTGCAGTTGCAGGTCAGCCGAAGGGACTGCCAGCAGGGACTCTTTGTCCGGATAGTCCAGCATCTTCAACAGAGCCGCGTTAGCGTCGTGGAAATGCCCGTCCGGTGTAATGCGAAAGAGTCCCACAGGCACACCTTCGAACAAGCTGCGGTAGCGCTCCTCGCTTTCCCGCAGCGCTTTCCCCGCCCGCTTGCGCTCGGACAGCTCTCGTTGGGCCTCCTCGTACAACTGTGCGTTCCGCACCGCCATGCCCAACTGGTCGCTGACCGTCATCAGGAACTCCATGCTCCACTGGACAAGGGCATTGCCCTCACCGTCAGCCAGCAGCACAATCCCTAAGGCAGTTCTTTCCCATCGCAAGGGCAATAGGATGCAAGGAGTCACCCCGGCGTTCATGGCTATGTCCTTGACCGAGTCACTGAGCCGCCACAGGTTAGCGATGTCCAAGGGGGCTCCTTTCGGCCAATAGCGCTCGTCCAGCGTTATGGCCTCCAGCCGTTGCACCAGTTGCGGCGACAATCCTTGCCCACTGCGGACGCGCAATGTGCGCGAGGAGCCTTCTGCCAAGAGGACGCATCCCATATCAGCCTCCACGATGTCCTTGACCGTCTCCAGGCTGACATCCAGCACCTCTTCGAGATGCAGATGTCGGCTGGTCGTATTGGCTATGGCATGGAGGGCAGCCAGCTCCCGGTTGCGCCGCTTGATCGCCTCCTCGGTTCGTTTGCGTTCGGTGGTGTTGCGGGCGACTGCATACATCAAGCCTTCCTCAACGGCCGGAACGTTGGTCCACGCCAGCCACTTGTATGAACCATCCTTACAGCGACAGCGCTGCTCGAAGTAGACGGTGGGTATGCCGGCGGCAAGCCTCTCCAACTGGGCAACAGTTGCAGCACGGTCTTCGGGGTGGACGAAATCGAGGAACGGTTTGGCAAGGATCTCCTCGGCAGTGTAACCAAGCGTCTTTTCGAACGCCTGGTTCACACGCTTGGCATAGCCATCAAAACCAGAGATGCATAGCATATCGAATGAGAAGTTGAAAAAGCGGTCAAGTTCCTCCTCCGCCCGCTTGCGCTCGGTGATCTCGCGTTGTAGCGACTCATTGATTGCGCGCAGTTCGGTGGTGCGTTCCTGCACCCGCTGTTCCAATTCGTCATTTGCCCTCTGCAATGCTTCCTCAGCTTGCTGGAGCGCAATGGTGAGTGCATCCCGAGCCCGTTCTTGCTCGTTGAGAATGATCTCATGAACCTGCTCGGAAAAACCAGTCGCCAGTCCGCCGAGCAACGCAGCCAGGCGAGGCTGCAACGCGACAACTTGGCCGGCGGGCAAGCCTTCGACTAGCTGCTGTGCCAGCACTTCTTGGGTTTGGCCCAGGGCCGCGGGTTCGATGTAATGTAAGCCTGCCAGCGACACGCCAATGGCCTGAGCCTGGGCATGCTCGAACGGTTCCGCGAGCAGAGCTGTGATGACCTGCCGGGTCAATTCGACGAGGCGGTGCCGCGTTTCCGTCGTTTCGAGTGATACAAAACTGATCTGTGCGATGGCCTTGCACCAATTGTCGGCGATGGCATCGCGACGACCGCGCAATACCTGGATCAGTTGGGAACGTTCTACTGAGTTCATTTGCTTCTCCTCATGCCCGGACCGCCTGTGCTCAAGTCGCCGAAACTCCTACTCCGTGTCCTCACCCAAACGCACCCATCAAGAGCGTACTCAGCGGGACGCGAACTCACTCTATTATATTATACCAGATTCTTGCCTGATTCGTCAATAGGGAAATCCCTTATTCTCAGTTTTGCTACCCTACACAAGTCAGAGGAATTTAAGCCTACATTTCGCACCTTAACCCCGATTTCGCAGCCAGACAGCGCGGGAACACGGAAGCACGGAGAGCATGGAAGTTCCGTGACTCCGTACCTGTTGTCCCACAAGCCAAATTAGGAAATGCACCCTACATGCCATAGTCTTTGACCACCAGGGGCAGATACAGACGCCAGGTTACGGTCGCCGTAGGTGTGGCAGTTGCTGTGGGCGTGGCCGTCGGCGCGCAGGGGCTTTCCAGCTCCCACTTCACGGCGTCAAACCCGATTTGCCGCAGGGTGCTGGGATCCTCGCCTGTGGCGTCAGTCAGGCGGACGTGCTCCTCAGCGCTATCACCGAACCTGTAGGTGCCCAAGATCACCCATTCATCGTAGTAAACAACCTGCTTTACCACCACAGTTTCGGTGTCATCCGCGTGGTAGACCTCATAGCGGGCGCTATGGGTGGTGGCGTTGTCGCGAGGCACGAAGACCGAGACTCGATAGAAGCCACATGGCAAGAGGCCAGGACGCCACTCAGCCCAGTTGTCAATGGTGTTGCCATTCACGTAGGTCCAGAACATGTGATCCTTGTAGCCGATTGAGGATTCCCGCCAATAGTGCGGGGTGCCGTACTGGATGAAGCCATCGTCCAGGTCGTCCACGATGATGGTGCCTGGAGGTGGCGTACCAGTCGCCGTAGGTGTGGGAGTGGCTGTGGCGATGGTTGTGCCAGTTGGAGTCGTTGTTGGTGTGCTAGTTGGGGTCGGCGTTGATGTGTTAGTGGGGGTCGGGGTAGGAGTCGGTTCGGTAAAGTAAACGATGTGGGGTTCTGCACTGTTATCCAATGCCAGATCCATCCCCAAAAGTGGGGAGATCTCACCTGGATCCACAGTCTCGGTTGACCAATAGAGATCAGACTGGGCCACCACTAGGGATACAGGGCCTACCATCAGCCCCATAGCTAAGAGCAGTAGCCCCACCGACCCCCTCGCCAAGAGTTTTCTTCGCTTCATTGGATTACCCTCCTCTGCGGTCAACTACAGTGCACGTATAAGGTTGTCCAGATAAGGCAACCTCATTATACCACCGACTTCGCTCTTTGTCTAGAGTACATCCACCA
>JACNHM010000530.1 GCA_014383605.1 Chloroflexota bacterium | reverse complement strand
AGCACATCCCTCATCTGGATCAACTACGGCTGCTCATCGGCAACGTCACCAACCGCCAGACCATCGAGCAACTGGCCGAGGGATACCACCACCTGGCGACCACCCAGCGCGCCGTCCGCCGCCAGCGGATGCCTGGCGTCCAGTCGCCCCGCATCCGCGCCGAGACCGCCGAATCCATCCAGGCCACGCTGGAGCTCCTGGACCAGACCGACGACGCCCAGGCCCTGGTGCTCTCCCTGGCCGGCCTCATCGCCCAGGGCATCGTGCAGGCGAAGGTCTACACCCGCGGCCGCCTCCATGCCAAAGCCTACCTCTTTGACTTCGACCCCGCCCGCATCCGCGCTCAGACCGGCGCGGCCATCGTCGGCAGTTCCAACCTGTCCCTGGGCGGCGTCACCCACAATACCGAGCTCAACGTGCGCGTCTTCGGCGACGGCAACCACGCCCAACTCTCCCTCTGGTTCAATGAGCTGTGGGACGAGGCCGAGGACTTCGACGAGGACCTGATCCACGAACTGCGCCGTTCCTGGGCTGCCAGCCAGGTTCCCACCCCGCAAGGCCCTAGGCCCGTCAGTCCCCACGACATCTACCTCAAGACGCTCTATACCCTGGTCAAGGACCGGCTGGAGGGCCGTCGCGACACGGAACTTCTCTGGGAAGCGGAGATGCCCGAACTGGCCGACTTTCAGCGCGTCGCCGTTCGCCAGGCCAGCAAGATCCTGGATACCTACGGCGGCGTCTTCGTGGCCGACGTCGTGGGCCTGGGCAAGACCTACATCGGTACCACGCTGCTCAAACACTATGCCCTCTACCGCGGCGCCCGCCCCCTGGTCGTCTGCCCCGCCTCCCTGGTGGAGATGTGGGAATGGTTCATGGAACGCTACCAGATTGACGCCCCGGTCATCTCTATGGGGCTGCTCAGCCAAAAGGGCAACGAGCGCATGCTGGTTGACGACTGGCGCACCCGCGACCGCGACCTGGTGCTGGTGGACGAGTCTCAGAACTTGCGCCGCCGCGATACCCAGCGCTACGCCGCGCTGCAGCTTTTCACTCAGACCCGGCCCACGATCCTGCTGACAGCCACCCCCCGCGCTACCAGCGCCTGGGACATCTATCAGCAGGTCAAGCTCTGGCATCCCCAAGATACAACCGTTATCCCCATCAACCCGCCCAACCTGCGGGAGTTCTTCAACAAGGTGGAGCCGCGCAACCAGGATCCGCCCAGCCGTGCTCTGCAGGAGGTCCTCAACCACGTCCTCATTCGCCGCACCCGCCGCCACGTCCGCACCTATTACCCCGATGCCCAGATCAACGGCCAGCCCCTGGTCTTCCCCGACCGCCAACTGGAGACCATCACCTACAGCATCGAGGAGACCTACCGCGGCCCTGACGATACGACGGGAGAGAGCCGCGTCTACAAGCGCTTGCACGACCTGATGGGCCAACTCACCTACGCCCGTTACGCCCTCTTCGACTACGTCCTGCCCGAACAGCAGAATGAGCACAGGTACCAGGAACTCCAACGGGCTGGCGCTGCCCTGCGCGGCCTCATGCGCGTCCTGCTCTTCAAGCGTTTCGAGTCCAGTGTGCACGCCTTCCGCCAGACCGTCAACCGCCTCAGAGACCTGCAGCGCGCCTTTCGGGGCGCCTTGGAGCGCGGCCTGGTTCCCGCCGGCGACGAGGCCACCGACATCCTCTACAAATCTGACCTGGACGATGAACTCACCCTCTACGAGGCCCTGGAGAAAGCCAGCATTCGTTATCCCATCACCGACTTCGAGGTGCCCAAACTCCAGGCCGCCCTGGACACCGACATCGCTCTCCTGGACGAAATGGCCCGCCTGGTCGAGCCCATTGGCCCCCAGGAGGACAACAAACTCCAGCAGCTCATGGCCATGATGACTGGGAGGCGCACCCTGCCCGGCGACCTGGTCCACGGCAAGGTCCTCATCTTCACCCAGTACGCCGACACCGCCCACTACCTCTACGACAACCTCAGACACCTGGGCCGTATCCGCGCCGTGGAGAGCGACACCAAAGACCGCGGCCGCGTCATCCTGCGCTTCGCTCCCAAGGCCAACAACTACCAACTCCAACCCGGCGACGAAGAGCTGCGCATCCTGGTCTCCACCGACGTGCTCAGCGAGGGCCTCAACCTGCAGGACGCCAATCACATCATCAACTACGATCTGCATTGGAACCCCGTCCGTCTCATCCAGCGCGTCGGCCGCGTGGATCGCATCGGCACCGAGCACGACACCATCTACGCCTACAACTTTCTGCCCGAGACGGGCCTGGAGCGCGAGTTGGGCATAGAACACCGCCTGAAGAACCGCATCGCTGAGATCCACCGCACCATCGGCGAGGATGCGGCCATTTTACATAAGAGTGAACAAATCAACAGAGAAGCCATGTACGCCATCTATCGGGGCGCCCCCAGCGTTCTGGAAGAGGAACCCGAGGCCGAGATCTTCAACCTGCTGGAGGCCGAAGAACTCATGCGCCAACTGCAGCGCACCGACCCCGACCGCTTCCAACAGATCGCCACCATGCCCGACGGTGTGCGCAGCGCGCGCCGGGCCGTTGGCGAGCCAGGCTTGTTCGTTTTCTGCCAGGCCGGGAACTATCAGCGGCTGTACCTGGTTGACGAAGAAGGCCATCGCACGGCAGATCCTCAGCAGGCCATCCGCGCCATCCGTTGTGAAGAGGATGAACCCACCCGGGCACTGCCGGCTGGCATCAATCAGCGCATCGCTGCCGTCAAACGTGACTTCGATGCCGAGGTGCGCGCCCGCGAGGCCGAGATACGGTACACCGTGGGCAGGACATTGGGTAGCGACTATGTCCTCGCCGAACTGCGCCTTGTCTTTGAGGCTGAAGAGGATGCAGAGGAAAAAGCACGCCTGGCGCTCCTGTCCGAGATCTTTACTACCGTCCCATTGACTGCCCGCGCCCATCGTGAACTCAACGCCCTGCGTCGCAACAAGGCCACTGGCCAGGCTTTGGTCGCGCAACTTCTGCGCATCGTCCGCGACTACAACCTGGAGGAAGCCCACCGCGTTGCCGCCGACCAGTCCGAGGAAGCAGTGCTGATCCCACGTGTCGTGTGCAGTGAGGCCCTGCTCTGACGCCGAGAAGAACTTGTTCGTTGAAGGGGAGGAAACTGTATCCAACTTCCAGACCATGTTCGACTACGGTATGTTGACTTCAGCCACCTGCGCGGTGTGCGGACGCAGCTCGCCTCTCATCGCCGCCCATCTGGGCCTGTGCGTGGCGTGCATCCGCCAGCGGCCAGAGGAGGCGTTGCCGCGGGCGGCCCAGGCCCACGCCGAATCCCGCCGTGAGTTCGGCCTGCCCGAAGCGGCGCCGCGCACGGCAGACGGCGTGCGCTGTCCGCTCTGTTCCAATGCTTGCCAGATGGGCGAGGGGGAGCGGGGCTTCTGCGGGCTGCGGGTGAACGAGGGGGGACGGCTGCGCCATCTGGCGGGCATGCCAATGAAGGGCCTCCTGCACTGGTATCGCGATCCGCTGCCCACCAACTGCGTCGCCGACTGGGTCTGCGCTGGTCATCGCCAGCGGGGCTGCCACAACCTGGCCGTCTTCTACTGCAGTTGCACCGCCGACTGCCTCTTCTGCCAGAACTGGCACTACCGCCAAGTGGATCCAGCTAGCAGCCAGGGGATGAGCGCCCAGGAGCTGGCCGACACGGCCAACCCGCGCACCTACTGCGTCTGCACCTTCGGCGGCGACCCCGCCAGCCAGATGCCGCACGCTTTGGCGACCTCGCGGCGGCTGGCCGAGCGGGGCGTGGCCATCTGCTGGGAGACCAACGGCAGCGAGAACCCCCGCCTGCTCGACCGCGCCGTCGAGCTATCGTTGCGCACGGGCGGCTGCGTCAAGTTCGACCTCAAGGCCCACGACGACAACCTGTACCAGGCGCTGACGGGCATTTCCAACCAGGGGATGCTTTCGAACTTCGCCCGGGTAGCCCGCCGGGCAACGGAGCGGCCGGAGCCGCCGCTGGTGGTCGCCAGCACGCTGCTGGTGCCCGGTTACGTGGACGTTGAGGAGGTGGGGCGCATCGCTCAGTTCATCGCCGACCTCGACCCCACCATCCCCTACTCGCTGCTGGGCTTCGGCCCCCACTTCTACATGCCCGACCTGCCCTGCACCTCCGTGCGCCACGCCGAGGAGGCCGAGGCCGCCGCCCGCGCCGCCGGGCTGACCCGCGTGCACATCGGCAACCGCCATCTGCTGTCGCGAGATTACTGAGATTTGTTGCGTGGTGCGTGTTGCGCGGGTACCAGACGGTGCATGCAGGCTGCCCTTACGAACGCTTTGAATTTTGACACACCGAGAGAGCGTGCTATAATCTTATCCGGTCGAGTCCGTAGCTCACCAATATCAAGACATAAGAGGCAGTACGATGGTCAATAAGATCTTTGAAATCATCGAAAGCCTTCACAATCTGGAGAACTTGATGGATCCCTACGAGGAACAATACACCATCAAGTCCCAGGATTTCTACGAACTGGCGCAGGCAGGAAAGCTGGAGGAGAACGCGGATTTTGTGAAGTGGATGGGATATTACGAACTTTTGCTAGATAGCACAGACGAAGGAGACGCATGTCGTGACAGCCACTGAGCGAAAAATACTTATCTTTGACTCCAGTTCGTTGATCACGGCTGCCAAGTTCAACGTGGGCGAGCGGCTTGTGTTGGAGTTTGTGCTTGACCATGCCAAGATCCTTATCCCCCAAGGAGTGAAAACCGAGGCTGTTGATCAGGGAATACGCGAGGGCTATCCGGACGCATGGGCACTGTCAAATTGTATACGACAGGGGAGTATTGTCGTGCAAGCTACCTCGCTCATAGGAGCCACTTTCGAACAGGTGATCAATGCTTATGAAATTGAAGAGGGGGACCAGGAGGTGCTGAGGTTGTGTCGAGACACTGAGCAATATGACCACGTGGTGGTTGATGATCGGCTCCTGTACATCATTTGCCATCGCTTCAGGATGCATCCTCTCCTCCTGCCTGACCTCATCGTGATGTTAGGCAAAGAGGGATATGTGGCTGAGGACGTGTGCGAGGGGATGTTGAAAGCAATCAGGTCTCGCTACCGTCGTGGCTTCATCGAGCACTCATTGCAAGCATTGAGGGGAGGCTTGTGAAATGGTTGTAGAAATGCCCGTGTTGGTGAGAGATCAAGTGATCAAGTATGTGGAAACCCGCGCTCAACAAGAACGCAAGAGCAGGCCGGAGATGCTGGGCGCACTCATTGAAGAATGGTACGAGTTACAGGTCCAACGTCTGCATGAGGAGTACCTGCGGGGCGACATCACTCTGCGGGGGATGACCGCGCGCCTCGGATTGAGTTATCGAGAGCTCTTTCGGTTAATGGAAGAGCGCGGCCTGTCGTTTTGACGTAACGCACCACACAACACGCAACACGGACCTGCTTTGCCTCCGCCAATTCTGGTCTCATGCACTACCCCGATCGCGCCTGAATCCAGGCCGCGCTCTCCTCCCACACTCTCTCCCGCTGGCCATCAATCAGCTCACCACCAAACTGAAATGCGCCCCTCCCCACAAGCGGATTTGACAAGGAAAAGGTTTTCTGATACAATGGGTTCTGAAAACGTTTTCTGAGTGGCGCGAGTACTCCCCGAGAGTCCCGGGCAGGTTTCTGTCAGCCCGTGGAGCTTCCTTCAGGAAGGATACTCAATTGAGTGTCACGATCAAAGACCTGGCCGAGCAACTGAACCTGTCTGTTTCCACCATTTCCAAGGCGTTGAACGCGTATCCCCACGTCGCCGAGGAAACCAGGCGTCGCGTGTTGGCCAAGGCAGAGGAGCTGGGCTACCGGCCCAGCGTCATCGCCCGGGGGCTCCAGGCCCGCGAGAGCCGCATGATCGGCTATTCCTGGCGACCGGCGCCGCCCGATCAGTTCAACCCCATCCTGGAGAAGTTCATCCACAGCATGGCCGAGGCCGCCGCCCGGCACGACTATCACATCCTCACCTTTCCCTGCCCCGAACCGTACGACGAACTGGGCGTGTATCGCGAGATGGTGGGAAGTGGCCGGGTAGATGGCTTCATCCTGCCCAACACCAATCTCAACGACCGGCGTATCCGCTACCTGCTGGACGTGGACTTTCCCTTCGTTGCCTTTGGCCGCTCCAACTCCGAATGGGATTTTCCCTGGGTGGACGTGGACGGCACCGACGGTGTGAAGCAAGCGGTGAACCACCTGCTAGAGCTAGGCCACCGCCGCGTCGCCTGCCTGGCCTGGCCAGAGGCGTCACTCACCGGGCGATACCGGCTGGATGGTTATCTGACCGCTATGGCCGACGCCGGCCTGAGCGTGGACCCTGCCTGGATCATGCGCATCGAGTACAACTACTACAGCGCCTACCAGGCCACGCAGACCTGGCTGACCCTGCCGCCTGAGCGATGGCCCACGGCGGTGGTGGCCCTGGCCGACCTGATAGCTATCGGCGTGATGAACGCCGCCGCCGCTGCTGGCCTGCAGGTCGGTCGGGAACTGGCGGTGGTAGGCTTTGACGACGCCCCCATCGCCGGCTACCTGCGCCCCTCTCTCACCAGCTTGCGCCAGCCCATCGCCGAGGTCGGGGAACGGGCGGTGACCATGTTGATAGACCTGGTGCGCGGCGAGACACCCTCGCCGGCCCAGGTGTTGCTGAAACCCCGTCTCATTGTGCGTGAGTCGACGGCCCTCAGTTCCCAGTCTTGAGCGAGGCAAGGTTCTGTGAACGAAACAGGTTGGACGATCATCGAAACCCAGTTTGACCCCCTTCGCTTGCACCAGCAGGAGACGGTCTTCACCCTGGGCAACGGCTACCTGAGCAGCCGAGGCGCTTTCGAGGAAGGCTATCCCGGTGCCTGGCCGGCCACCTTTGTCCACGGTGTGTTCGACGATGTGCCCATCGTCTACACCGAACTGGCCAACTGCCCCGACTGGCTGCCCTTGGCCGTTCTGGTGGGTAGCGAGCGTTTCCGGCTGGACCGGGGCCAGGTGTTGCGCTACGAGCGGCGCCTCGACCTGCGCCGCGGCCTGCTCAGCCGCGACCTGCGCTGGCGCAGCCCGGCCGGGCGCACCGTGGATCTGCACTTTGAACGTTTCGCCAGCCTGGCCGACCCGCACCTGCTGGCCGTCCGTTGCCAAATCACGCCGGTAGATTTCAATGCCTACATCAAAGTTCAGGCCGGCATCAACGGCTACCCGGACAACCAGGGCGTGATGCATTGGCAGATCCTGGACCAGGGCGATGACATTGACCAGGTCTGGCTGCACGCCCGTACCCGGCATAGCGGTATTGAACTCGGCATGGCGGCCGCGCTTTTGATCCAGGGGAGTGATAGAACGCGCCATTGGGCCATGAGCTGCGATGGCCTGCCAACGATGGCGGCCGAGTGGCAAGCGAAGCGGGGGCAGACTGTCACAGCCACCAAGCTGGTCAGTGTGTATGCCACGCGCGACCTGGAACGGATGCGAGCAGAGCGACAGGCGGTCTACCCTTCGACAGGCTCAGGACACCGCGAGGCCGGGGTGTCAGCGGAGGAACGGGCCATTCTCGACAGCTTTTGGGCGAAAATGGAAGCCGAGGGCCTGGTGGACGAGCCCCGACCGTACACCGTTGCTGAAGTGGCGCGGAACGAGTTGGACGAGTTGTCTGAACGGTGGCTGCGTTACGAGGACTTGCTGGCCGCCCACGAAGCGGCCTGGGCCGAGGTCTGGCAGGCCAGCGACGTCATCATCGAGGGCGACCCTACCGCCCAACTGGCCGTCCGTTACAACCTGTTCCAGGTGCTGGTGGCTGCGCCGCGCCACGACGACCGGGTGAGCATCTCGGCCAAGACCCTCTCCGGCTTTGGCTACCGGGGTCACGTCTTCTGGGACACAGAGGTTTTCATCGTTCCCTTCCTCACCTTCACCCAGCCGGCCCTGGCCCGCAACCTGCTGACCTATCGCTACCACACCCTGTCCGGGGCGCGGCGCAAAGCCCAGGCCGCCGGCTACGAGGGGGCCATGTTTGCCTGGGAGAGCGCCGCCACGGGCGACGAGGTCACGCCCCGCTGGGTGCCCGGCCCTCAGGGCGAAGATTTGGTGCGCATCTGGTGCGGCGACATCGAGCACCACATCAGCGCCGACGTGGCTTATGCCGTGTGGAACTATTGGCAGGTCACGGGCGACGACGGTTGGATGCGCGACTATGGCGCGGAAATCGTTCTGGACACGGCCGTTTTCTGGGGCAGCCGCGCTGAGTGGAACGCCGACCGGGGCAAGTACGAGATCAACGACGTCATCGGCCCGGACGAGTACCACGAGCACGTGGACAACAACGCCTTCACCAACCGGATGGTCCAATGGCACCTGGAGACGGCGCTGGAGGTACTGGCCTGGCTGCGCCAGCAGGACCCCGACCGGGCAGCCACGCTGGAGCGCCAACTCGATCTGACCCCGGAGCGGCTGAAGCACTGGGGCGATGTCATCGGCTGCATGTTGGTCCTCCACGACCCGGAAAACGGCCTGATCGAGCAGTTTGAGGGTTTTTTCGACCTGAAAGAGGTGAACCTGGCCGATTACGTGCCGCGCACCCGCTCCATGCACGCCATCCTGGGCATCAAGGGTGCTAACAAGCGGCAGGTGTTGAAACAAGCCGACGTGTTGATGCTCCTCTACCTGCTGCGCGACCGTTACGACCGGCAGACGCTAGAGACCAACTGGGACTATTACGCCCCACGCACCGATCACACCTACGGCTCATCGCTCGGCCCGGCGATCCACGCCATCCTGGCCTGCGAGTTGGACAAGCCGGGGGAGGCTTACGAACACCTGATGCGCGCCGCCCTGGTGGACCTGGAAGACGTGCGGGGCAACGCCGACGACGGGGTGCACGCTGCTTCCGCCGGCGGGGTGTGGCAGGCGGTGGTCTTCGGCTTCGGCGGCGTCCGTTTGACCGACGACGGGCCGGTCGCCACCCCACGCCTGCCGCCCAACTGGACCCGTCTCAAATTCCGCCTCTGCTGGCGCGACCAGTGGCACGATTTCGACCTGAAACCCCAATCCCCAATATCCAATATCCAGTATCCTCTGGACATCCGCGGCGTCATTTTCGACCTGGATGGCGTGCTGACAGACACCTCCGAATTCCACTACCTGGGCTGGCAGCGTTTGGCCGACGAGGAAGGCATCCCCTTCGACCGGCAGGCCAACGAGGCCCTGCGGGGCGTAGACCGTCGCGGGTCACTGCTGCGCCTACTGGCCGGCCGGCCGGTCACCGAAGAACAGATCCAGGAGATGATGGCCCGCAAGAACCGCTACTACCAGGAACTGATCCAGGGTGTGACCCGGGCCAACCTGCTGCCAGGAGTATTGGAGTTGCTGGATGAGTTGCGAGCAGCGGGGATCAAGATGGCCATCGGTTCGGCCAGCAAGAACGCGCCGGCCGTGATTGAGAGGCTGGGCATCGCCGAGCGGGTGGATGCCATTTCAGACGGCTACAGCGTGGAACGGCACAAGCCAGCGCCCGATCTGTTTTTGCACGGGGCGGCGCAACTGGGGCTTGCCCCAGAACAGTGTGTGGTAGTCGAAGACGCTGCTTCAGGTGTAGAAGCGACCCTGGCGGCCGGCATGTGGGCCGTGGGGCTCGGACCGGTCGAACGGGTGGGCGCTGCTCACGTGGTGCTCCCCAGCCTGGAGGGTGTGCACTGGGCCGATCTGCGGGCTCGCCTGGCTCAGGCCAATAGAACAAAATCGGCTTAATCCGCTCAATCCGCTGACGGTTTGTTTTTTCAGACGAGTCGCAATACGCAACACGGAAGGAGGTGAGGAGGTATCGCCAACAAAGCAGAGGTTCTTCGATCAAATCCAACCATTTTGGCCCCAGGCCAAAAAAACAAGCAACTCAGGAGGAGTGCAAAATGAAAAGCAAGTGGTTCAGTTTCTTCAGTCTGCTGCTGGTGGTGAGCCTGCTAGTCACCGCCTGCGCCAAG